>NZ_CP107996.1:5875000-6060000 GCF_036088315.1 Streptomyces sp. NBC_00344
GCGCCGCTCCGCGGGGACGAGGAGCGCGAGGCCTGTGGCCGCGGTGTGGGCGCGCCCTCCGCGCGGCGCTGGGTCTGCTGCTCCGTGTACGGTCCGGCGAGCCGCCCGGTGGGCCGGTCCGCCTCGGCCGCGCGGCGCTGCGCGGGCGGCCGGCTCTCGGGGAGACCCTGTGCCTCGCGGGCCGCGATCTCCTTGAGGCGCATGGAGAGTTGGAGGGTGCTCGGCCGGTCCTCGGGGTCCTTGGCGAGGCAGGCCCTCACCAGCGGTGCGAGGGCGTCGTGCACCTCGTACAGATGGGGTTCCTCGTGCACGACGCGATAGAGCATCACCTCGGAACTGCCGTGTCCGAAAGGCGAGTCCGCCGTTGCGGCGTAGGCCAGAGTGGCGCCCAGCGCGAACACGTCGGTGGCGGGCGTGACCATGGCGCCTCGCACCTGCTCGGGTGCGAGGAAGCCGGGGGACCCGACCGCGGTCCCGACATGGGTGAGTGTGCTGGCCCCGGTGGCCCAGGCGATCCCGAAGTCGATGATCCGGGGGCCCTTGGGCGAGAGCAGGATGTTCGACGGCTTGAGATCGCGGTGTACGACCCCCGCCTCGTGCACCGCGACCAGGCCCTCGGAGAGCGCTGCCCCGATGGAGGCCACCTCCGCGGCCGAGAGCGGCCCCTCGTCCGCCACCTTGTCGTGCAGCGAGGGACCGGGGACGTACTGGGTGGCGAACCAGGGGCGCTCGGCCTCCAGGTCGGCGGCGACCAGCCGGGCCGTGCAGCCGCCCCTGATCCGCCGTGCGGCCGACACCTCGCGTGCGAAACGCGAACGGAACTCCTGGTCCTCGGCGAGATCCGGCCGGATGACCTTGAGCGCCACCCGCTGCCCACGCCGGTCGGAGCCCAGGTACACCACCCCCATGCCGCCCGCGCCGAGCCGCCGGTGAAGTCTGAACGAGCCGACGACACGCGGATCCTCGCGCCGGAGCCGCATCATCGCCATGTCCATCCCCGCTGCCCGGTCCGTCTGACGAGGCACAGCTTACGTACCCGCGGGCCGGTGTGCTCATAGGCCGCGCCCTCACGGCCCGATCGATTGTCAGTGCCGGACAGGAAAAGGTGAAGCGGGGTCAGCGGGGCGCGGACGCGGGCCTGCTGACCCGGGTGAAATCCCAAGCCTCTTCAGAAGAAGGGGCCTTGGGGACGCGGAGGGCGGCCCGCCGGGGACAGCCGAGGGCCCGGGACCGGCCTCTCGTGCCTGCCGCCTGGTGGCAGGCCGGGCGGGGGGCGGGGTGGTGGACGCGGCCCACGAACGGGTGTCAGGAGTGAGCTATGTCACTTCTCCGCACGGTCCGAACGCCCCGGGGATGGCGCGTCGTGCCCAGCGGCGTGGACCGGCCCGGTCCACGGGGGCCGTGGTGCGCACCGCGGCCGGGCGACCGGCACCGACGAGGATTTCCCGCGCCAGGATGAGCGTTCTCTCGGGGATGACCCCGGGACCCGGATGCGGAGTCTCCACCCAGGGGAGTAGACCGACACGCGGCGGCTCATCCTCCTGGAGGCCCGGCAATCGGTACGCGGGCATGACGACCGGTGCCGCGGTGCGGCCTAGATTTGAGGTCGAGCGGCGGGTGAAGCACTCGTCCCCCGAGGCCAGCACTCGCCGCTCGCCGACTCGACAGGAGAAGGATCATGACGGACACGGCATCGCGGACGATCGTCCGCACGCAGGGGCGCAGGGCATTCGCCGCGTTCGGCGTCCGCCGGCCCGGGACCCGCCACCCCCTGGTGGCGGCGGCCATGGTTCTCCCCGTCGCGGCCCTGCTGATGTTCGCCTTCGGAGGCTGGCAGGCAGTGGTCACACAGGCGTCGTCCGTGGGCGTGATGCTGGGGCGCTGAGCGGCGCCCCGGGCCCGGGAGAGCGGTCCGGGCCAGGGACATCCGGCCAACAACCCCGTGGGGACGGGGGTGCGGCGGACGGCAGCGTTTGTCCGGTCAGCTGGGGAGCTGGCCGGACATCGCGCTGTCCGGACCCACGGGCCGGGTCCGGGCCCCGTACGCTCCCCGGAGAGAAGGTCCGCACCGACCGGGGGAGACCGTGACCGCATCCGCTCTCGTCCAGACGCTCGCAGCCGCTGCCGGAGGTGCCGCACATCCGCCGGGGCTCTCCTCGTGCGGCGACTGCGAAGGGGATGCCACCGTCCTCGCCGACCGCCCGGACGGCGCCGTGGTCCGGCACGGCGGCGCCGTGGCGAAGGCGCACGCCGCCGACACCGACCGGTCGGCCCTGGCGGTACGGGTGGAGGTCGCCGCCCACCCGCTGCTGGCCGGCATCCTGCTGCCCCCGCTGACCCGCCCGTCCCCGGCGGGCCCCAGAGCGGTGACCGCGTGGCCCTACGGCACCCCGGTGGATCCCGCAGACCCGGGCGCCGCGCCATGGGAGGAGGCGGCCACCCTCCTCGCCCGGCTGCACGCGGTCGCCCCGGGCCTGCTCCACGGGCCGCTGCCCCCGATGCGCGGCCCCGCCAAAGTGGCCCGCGCCCTGGCTCGTATGCGCACTGCACAGCCCGACCGGGCCCTGACGGGACCCGTGGAGCGGGCCTGGCGGTGTCTTCCCGGATGGGCCCGCGGCGAGACTGCCGCGCCACCGGCACGCGGCGGCCGGCTCTGTCACGGCGATCTGCATCTGGGTCAGCTCGTCAGACATCCCGTGCCCCAGGGGCCGTGGCTGCTGATCGACATCGACGACCTGGGCGTCGGCGACGCCGCCTGGGACCTGGCCCGTCCCGCGGCCTGGTACGCGGCAGGACTGCTGCCGCCGCTTGTCTGGACACGTTTCCTGGGCGCCTATCGTGCCGCGGGCGGCCCCGCGGTGCGTGCCGGAGGCGACCCGTGGCCCGAACTCGACGTACCCGCACGGGCGCTGACCGTGCAGACCGCGGCCCTGGCCCTGGCGAAGTCCGCCGCGGAGAGCCGGCCGCTGGACGAGGCCGAGCAGGTCATGCTGGATTCCTGTGCCCGGATTGCCGCCCTCCCGCCCGAGTTGACGTGTGAGGCGTCATCGTAGGGTGAACACACCTGAACCGAGGCGAGGAGTTGAGCCGAGCATGCAGTGTCCCAAGTGCCACGCACCGATGCACACGTACAACCGCAGTGGCGTCCAGATCGAACAGTGCAGCGGCTGCCGGGGGATCTTTCTCGACTACGGGGAGCTCGAGTCACTGACCCGTCTGGAGTCGCAGTGGGGACAGCAGGCCCCGCCCGCGCCACCCGCGCCGCAGGGCTACCCCGCCCAGCAGGCCCCTGCCTGGGGTGCGCCGCAGCACGGCGGCGGCCATTACGGCGGTCACCACGGCGGCCACCACGGCCATCACAACAAGGGCTTCGGCCACATGCTCTTCTCCTCCTGACCGGGAGGAACGACGGAGCCCCCGGCCGAGGGAACGGCCGGGGGCTCCGGGGTGTGTGCGCGATACTGGGATTGAACCAGTGACCTCTTCCGTGTCAGGGAAGCGCTCTCCCGCTGAGCTAATCGCGCGGGACCGTGCGTGGAACGGTGGAAATCCTTACTGCGTACTGCGTGCGCGATACTGGGATTGAACCAGTGACCTCTTCCGTGTCAGGGAAGCGCTCTCCCGCTGAGCTAATCGCGCGGGACGGACACCCAGCCGAAGCGGGGATCCAGTGGACGATACTGGGATTGAACCAGTGACCTCTTCCGTGTCAGGGAAGCGCTCTCCCGCTGAGCTAATCGTCCTTGGAGGTGGAGACGGGATTTGAACCCGTGTAGACGGCTTTGCAGGCCGTTGCCTCGCCTCTCGGCCACTCCACCAGGAGTGCGGGGGTTCGGGTGGATCCCCCGTCCTGCGAGCGGACGACCAGGTTCGAACTGGCGACCTCAACCTTGGCAAGGTTGCGCTCTACCAACTGAGCTACGTCCGCTTGTTTCCGGGCCACTCGCGCGTCCCGGCGACGTGGTGAACTCTAGCGGATTCCCGGGCCAGTACAAAAACGCGTTTCCGCAGCGTGCTGCGGTGCGTTCGCTGCGGAGTCGTCCGGCGGTGGCGGGTCCTAGACTCGTAACCGTGCTCCACCTCGCTCCTTTGGCCCGCTTCGGCGGCCGGGTCGCCTCCGACCTGCGCGATGTCACCAGTGACCCCGCAGCCCTTGACTCGTCCGGTTTCTGGGCGGTGACCGCGGACTTCGACGGCCGGCTGGTCTGCGCCAGGTTCGCCGACGTACGTACCGAACCGGTGCCCCCCGCGGTCCCGGGACGCTGGCGCGGGCCCGCCGCCGGTGACTGGACGTCCTCGCTCGACCACGCCGCGTATGTCGACGGCGTGCGGCGCATCCGCGATCATGTCGCGGCCGGCGACGTCTACCAGGTCAACCTCTGCAGGGTGCTCTCCGCGCCGCTGCCGGAGCCGGCCGACGCGGACATCGACGCGCTGACCTCACTGCTGGCTCTGGGGAATCCCGGCGCATTTGCCGGAACGATTCGGCTGCCCGCGCACGGCGTGGAGACGGCCACAGCTTCCCCCGAGCTCTTTCTCCGACGGTCCGGCCGGACCGTCGAGTCGGGCCCCATCAAGGGGACCGCACGCACCCCCGAAGCGCTGCTGGCGAAGGACTACGCGGAGAACGTGATGATCGTGGACCTGGTGCGCAACGACCTCGGCCGGGTCTGCGCCACCGGATCGGTCACCGTTCCGCAGCTCTGCGGGATCGAGCCCTATCCCGGTCTGGTGCATCTGGTCTCCACGGTCCGCGGCGAGCTGGCCGAAGGTGCCGGGTGGCCCGAACTCCTGGCTGCCGCCTTCCCCCCGGGCTCGGTGACCGGAGCGCCCAAGGCGAGCGCCCTGCGCGTCATCGAGGAGCTGGAGACGGCGCGGCGCGGCCCCTACTGCGGCGGCATCGGCTGGGTGGATGCCGACCGTGGCACCGCGGAACTGGCGGTGGGTATCCGTACGTTCTGGATCGACCGCACGGCCGGGGGCGGCCCGGTGCTGCGTTTCGGAGCGGGCGCCGGCATCACCTGGGGTTCCGACCCCGAGGGGGAATGGGAGGAGACCGAGCTCAAGGCGTCCCGGCTGCTCGCGATAGCGTCGGCAGCGAAAGTGCCGACCGGAAGGACCACTCCATGAAGATCTGGGTCAACGGCGGCCTTCGGGACGCCGACACAGCGCTGGTATCCGTCTTCGACCACGGGCTGACCGTGGGCGACGGCATCTTCGAGACGGTCAAGGCGACGGATGGGCGCACGTTCGCGCTGACCCGGCACCTCGAACGGCTGACCCGCTCGGCCCGGGGGCTCGGTCTGCCCGACCCCGATCACGACGAGGTGCGGCGGGCCTGCGCGGCGGTGCTCGAGGCCAATCCGATGCCGCTGGGCCGGCTGCGGATCACCTACACCGGTGGCTTCTCCCCACTCGGCTCGGAACGCGGTGACGCCGGCCCCACGCTGGTGGCGGCGCTCGGTGAGACCACTCGCAGGCCCGACACCACCGCCGCTGTCACCGTGCCCTGGACGCGTAATGAACGCAGCGCGGTGGCCGGGCTCAAGACCACCTCGTACGCCGAGAACGTCGTCGCGCTCGCCAGGGCACACGCCGATGGCGCCACCGAGGCGCTGTTCGCCAACACCGGCGGCCGGCTCTGCGAGGGCACCGGGTCGAACGTCTTCGTCGTCGTCGACGGGGAATTGCACACCCCGCCGCTGGCTTCCGGCTGTCTCGCGGGCATCACCCGTGCCCTGGCCATCGAATGGGCCGGCGCACGTGAGAGCGATCTGCCGCTGGACGTACTGCGGCGTGCCGACGAGATCTTCCTGACCTCGACGCTCCGCGATGTGCAGGCCGTGCACCGCGTCGACGGCCGTGAACTCGCCGACGCACCGGGCCCGGTCACCGCGAAGGCCATGCGGATCTGGGACGAGCGCGCGGCCGGCGACCTGGATCCGTAGACCCGGAATCGGGATGCGGACGGTGTGAGGCGGCGGGGCGGCCCGGTGCGGTGAACGGGGATGACGCCGGCGGTTACGCGGGTACAACTCCCCTGATGACCACGACTCTGCGGCCGGCCGGGCCGCTTCAGCAAAGCGCCGAAGGCGCGAAGTCACGCTCCTACGAGGTGTGCGTGAACGGCCGTCCGGTGGGCGTCGTCGATCTGCGCACGGACGACGCATTCGGGCCGTCCTGGGGTGTCGTCGGCGGACTGCGGATCGATGAACCGGACCGCGGACGCGGACGGGGGACGGTCGCGGCGCTCGCCGCCGAGGAGGTGCTGCGCGGCTGGGGCTGCACCCATGTGCGTGTCTGCGTACCGGCCGGGGCACCCGGCGCTCTGCGGATGGCCGCCGCGCTCGGCTACGTCGAACGCAGCAGCCACATGCTCAAGGAGCTGCCGCTGCGGCCTCCCGAGCTGCCCGCCGGTGTCGGGGGCCGGGGCATGCGCGAGGATGAGTACGGACAGTGGCGGACTGCCGCAGTGAGCGACCACGCGCAGGTCTGGACCGACCTCGGGGTGGCGGAGGCCGATGCCCGCGCCAGAGCCGAGGCCGACCACCGCAGAAGGCTCCCCGAGGGGCTCGCCACCGCCGGCACGGTGATCGATGTGCTGGTCGCCGACGGAGGCGTGGTCGGCCATGTCTGGGTCTCGGAGGCCGAGGTGCTCCCGGGCAGGCGCGGCACCCTCGTCCTCAAGGTGGAGGTGGCCGAGGAGCACCGGGGGCGGGGCCACGGCCGTTCGCTGATGCTGCTGGCCGAGCGCGAGGCAATCGCGGCCGGGTCACGGCTGATCAGACTGAACGTCTTCGCCGGGAACGCCCCGGCCCTCCGGCTGTACGAGTCTCTCGGGTACCGCACGGTCGAGCGTCACTGCGCGAAGCGGCTGCTCTGAGCGCAGGTCCGGACGTCAGCCGGTGAGCAGCCGGTCGGCGATCTCCTCGACACGCTCCCGCAGCCCCTGCCGGCTCTTCCCGCCGTCCAGCCGCTCTCCGCCGATGACATACGTCGGAGTGCCGGTGACCCCGATCGCTCTGCCCTCGGCCTGGTCGGCGTCGACGACCAGCATGTGCCGCCCGTCGATCAGCATGGTGTCGAACTCCTCGGCGTCGAGGCCGAGTTCGCGGGCGGTGTCGAGCAGCAGCGGCTCACCCTGCGACGCGAGCTGCTCGGTGCGGGCGAGAACCGCCTCGGTGTAGGCCCAGCCCTGCCCCTGCTCGAACGCCTCCTCCGCGGCCTGGGCGGCGGCATAGGCGTGCTTGTGCTTGTCGAGGGGGAAGTGCCGCAGACGCAGCTCGAGCCGGTCGCCGTAGCGGGCACGCAGCGCGTGCAGGTCGTCGAGGGCGCCGCGGCAGTCGGGGCACTGGAGCTCGCACCAGACGTCGAGGACGACGGGGCGGACGGGAGAGGAGTCGCTCATGCCCCCAGTCTCCCAGCCTCGCCGGGCGGGGTCCGACCGGGACCTGAGGAGGAGCCGCCCCCCGAGATCTCCCTGAGGTCGGACCCGATCGTGGATTGTGCACCCCGGTCAGGTGCAGGATGGAGGAAATACTTCACGGCAGGAGGAGACGGATGATTGCCGAGACCATCTGTTCCGCGGTGTCCGCGGCAGGGCTGGGCATCGCCGCGATCACGGCGTACCGCAAGCGCTTCCTGTCGGCCACGCGCATCGCCGCGTACTCCCTGGTGCCTGTCGGGCTGGTGCTCACCGGTGTGATCGGCTGGGTGTCCGACATCGCCTTCAAACCGTCCATCTGGCTCGGCTTCGTCCTGCTGGGGACCGCCTGGCTGCTCTTCGCCTTCACCAGGGCCGTCGAGCGGCGTTCGGGCCGTACCCGCAAGGGACGCAAGGCAGCCAGGGACGCACAGCGTGAAGCGGTCGCTCCCGCGGCGTCCGCGCCCTCGCTGTCCGGACGCGCCGAGGCGCCGCAGCCGCAGGCGAAGCCCAAGGCCGCGGCGGCCCCGGAGGACTTCTCGGACGTGGAGGCGATCCTGAAGAAGCACGGCATCTGAACGGACGACCGCAGGCGCCCCCGCCGGGCCGGACCTCCCGGCGCCGGCCGGGGTCGGCCGGGTTCGTGGGCACGGCTGCGGCTGCCGTCGCAGGTGCCGGGGGCCGCACTCACGTTCCGTCGGCGCACAGGTGTCCGCGCCCCGGCGGGCCCCAGCGAACTCCCCACGAACATATGCGTGTTGGCCAGCGAAATCAGGGCCGCTGAGTCATCATCGGGCCGAGATGCTGGATACCTCCCGGGACGATGTCACCGTCCCCACCCCTGCCCCCGAGCCGCGTGGCTGTCTCTTCGCGCTCTCCCAACCGCCCCTCATGATCTTTCTCGGGGTGATCGGCGCTCTGCTGCTGATGGCGGCCGTGCATGATCTGTTCCTGCTGTGAGGCGAGGTGTCAGCCCGTCGCGGCCTTGCGCCGTGCCCGGTAGGCGGCGACATGGAGCCGGTTGCCGCAGGTGCGGCTGTCGCAGTAGCGCCGGGAGCGATTCCGTGACAGATCCACGAAGGCGTGCCCGCAGTCCGGCGCCTCGCAGCGGCGCAGCCGTTCCTGTTCGCCTGCCACCACGATGAAGGCCAGAGCCATGCCTCCGTCGGCGGCCAGGTGGTCGGCGACCGAGGCTCCGGGCGCGAAGTAATGGACATGCCAGTCGTAGCCGTCGTGATCGGTGAGCTGCGGGGTGGTGCCGGCGGAGGCGACGAGCTGGTTGACCAGCGCGGCCGCCGTGCGGGCGTCGGCAGCCGCGAAGACGTCGGCGAACCGGTCCCTGACCTGCAGTACGGCTGTGCGGTCGCGCTCGGTGAGGTCGCCCACCCCGCTGACCGAGTACCGCTGCACAAACGCGTACAGCGCTTCGATGCCGGCAAGGGGATCGGTGTCTCCACTGCCCTCCGGGGCGGTATTCACCAGACCGACCACCGCGTCGAGGGCGATCCGGGTGTCGTGGGGGATCAGCACCGTGCACTCCCTGGCCGGCGGCGGGCCGGCGCCCGCCGATGGTCGCCGACTCTAGCCGCTCGGCCGGAGCGGCACGAAGTGCGCGTGCCGGGTACGCCGGGAAGCGCCGGACGCCGCCCCGGCGGTGGATTCCGCGGGAACGGCGCCCGGCGTGTGCCGTATGAGGTTGTCTGCGCGGTGCCGTCGCCCCGAGTCGGACGGCACCGTGCGTCTCGCAGCCCGGCTCAGCTTTCGGCCAGGATGTGCGAGAGCTCCGTGTCGAGATCGAAGTGACGGTGTTCCGTACCGGGTGGCACGGCGGCGTCGGTCCGCTTGAGGAACGACTCCAGTGCCCTCGCTGGGGCTTCGAGCAGGGCTTCTCCCTCCGGAGAGCTCAGGGCGATGCAGACGACGCCCTGACCGTGGCTGCGTGACGGCCAGACTCGGACGTCGCCGGTGCCGGTGGGCCTGTGCAGGCCCTCGGCCAGGAGATCGCGGGCGAAGACCCACTCCACGGTCTCTTCGGCTCCGGTATGGAAGGTGGCATGCACGGCATACGGATCGGCCGTGTCATACCGCAGGCCCGCGGGTACAGGCAGTGATGACTCGCTCGACACAACGAGGCGCAGGTGCAGCTCGCAGCTGACCGTGGTGTTCATAAGCGCCAGGGCCTTTCGCTCAGTGTGCGCTCGGGGATTCGCACGTCGGCGAAATCGACATGCCACCTACGGTGCCGTTGTAAACCCCTCTGTCCGTTTTGTGGCCCTTCAGGTCCCTCGTACGGCTGAATGTGACTTTGTGCCATTACTCCATTGCAGTGACACGGTTCGGAGCCGTGGTCGGCTCCGAACGATCCGGTAGGTTGGCCGCATGAGTACGGAGAGTGACGGGCGGGACGAGGCTGCCTCCGCCGCAGGACTCGGTTCCAGGGCGCCGGAGTTCATCAGGGCGTCCAGGGCCCTCCACCTGAGCTGGCAGGCCGGCGTCTTCCTGGTCGGGCTCGCCGTGGTGGCCGCGGGCATCGTCATGCTGCCCCTGCCGGGCCCCGGCTGGCTGGTGATCTTCGGGGGCATGGCGGTCTGGGCGACGGAATTCGTCTGGGCGCAGCTGGTGCTGCGCTGGACGAAGCGGAAGGTCACCGAAGCCGCGCAGAAGGCTCTCGATCCACGGGTGCGGCGGCGGAACATCGTCCTGGCGTCGATCGCCCTGGTGGTCGTGGCCGCCCTGCTCGTGATCTATGTCAGGCAGTTCGGTTTCGTCATGCCGTGGAAGACCGGCCGGTGACGCGGGTGGTCGGGGGCGCCTCCGCTGATGCGGTAATGTTTGCGTCGCACCCGGGCGATTAGCTCAGTGGGAGAGCGCTTCGTTCACACCGAAGAGGTCACTGGTTCGAACCCAGTATCGCCCACCGTCCGGACCGATGGCCCGGAGGTCTCAGACCTCCGGGCCATCGGTCTGTCCCCAGCCGTTCCGGGTGGCCGGCCCGGCATGTCACCGGCCGGGACACCCGGCTGATCAGTTCATGCGCGCCAGCCGGTCCCGGAGCCGGCGCGCGTCGCGCAGCCGCTGTTCGTAGGTCGCGCCGACCGCCAGCAGCAGCATCCCGGCGAGGGCCGGCGGCAGCCAGCGGGGGAGTGCGCCGGCCACCTGCACAAGGTACGGGGCCAGCTCGTGCACGGCGTCCAGCGCGAGCACCGCGCCGCCCAGCGCGAGCGGCGCCTGGAGCCGCAGCCGCGCACCCGTCAGGGTGACACCCAGCGCCGCCGCGCCCAGCAGCAGCGGCCGCAGCCAGTGGGTGTCGCCCCAGGCCGCGAAGAGACTCGGCAGCAGTGTCGCCGACAGCCCGGGGCCGTAGGCGGTCCAGGACGAGGCCTGCGGATCGCTGCGGCGGCGCAGCAGGCCGACGGCCAGGGCGGGGACGGTGACGGGCAGGGTGTACGCCTCGGGGACGGTGACACCGGAGTCCGCGAGGCGCACCCAGGTCGCCAGTACGAACAGGACGGGGGCCGCGAAGCCCACCGCCCGCCGTTCCGGCCGCACCGCGGTGCCCGCGGTGATCACTGCGCCCAGAGCGAGCACCAGTGCCAGCGAGGCCGTGTCACCGGCCGCGAGTGCCACGGCGACCAGGCCGGCCGCCGCCGCGGCGGTCTCCGCCGGCAGCGCCAGCGGGTGGCGGCGCAGCCGGGCGGCCAGGCCGGCCACCACGGCGGGCACCGCCAGGACCAGCAACGCCGTCCGGTGTGGGGGAAGTCCGAGCGCGGCACCCGAGGCGCCGGCCAGCCCGGTCGCGTACACCACGGCCGCGCACGCCGTAACGGTCCGTATCGCAAGCGCCGCCGGAGCGGCGGCCGCGCCGGCGAAGGCCACGAGCAGCACGGCGAGAACAGCGAAGGTGGCGGACTCCTCCTCCGTCGCCGCCATCGAGACCGCGAACGCCCCCGCCAGCGCACAGCCCAGCGCGGTCACGGCCGGCGCGCCGGCGCCGGCCGCCGCGCTCAGGCGTACCGAGGCGGCCAGGGCCGCCACGGTCAGCGCGGTGTACAGCGTGACGGCTGCCGGCCAGGGCAGCGAAGCGGCGGCGGGAAGGACGAGCACGGCCCCCCAGCCCAGGACGAGCGCGCCGCAGACGGCCTCGGTGCGCCACCGAGCCATCGCACTCGCCGACGCCTGCGCCACCGTCAGGACCGCCGCGATCAGGAGCAGGGCCGCCGGTGCCGCGGGGAGAGCGGGCCAGGGAAGGCGGAGGGAACCGGGCGCACCCGCCCAGACCCTGTCCAGCCGGGCCACCGGAGCCAGAACGGCAACAACGACCGGCGGCAGCGCCCAGAGCGCCACCGCTGCCTGAACCCCGCAGGACGCGGCCACGACGCCACGTACGACAGGACGGGGCACCCGGGTACGCACCACCGCCAGCAGGCCGATCGCGCACACCAGAGGCACGACAGGAGCCCACTCGTCGGCAACCGCGGTGCGCACCACCCCGCCGGCCGCCGCGACCGCCGCCAGTCCCGCCACGACCGCCGCGGCGGTCGAGCGCAGCCGCCACGATGCGGACAGTGCGACGGCCGCACCGGCCAGCAGAAGCGCCCCGGGCGCTGCCGCGGCCCCCGCGGTGTCCGCGGACAGCGCCGGCCCGCAGGCCGTGAGCAGCGCGGCTCCGCCGGTCCCGGAAGCGCCGGCGCAGGCGATGACCCGGATCATCTTGTCCTTGTGCCCCAGCAGGACCGCCACGTCGAACGACGCGGTCGCCAGCAGGGCCCAACCGGTCGTCAGGGCACCGCCGCCGGCCGACGACGCCCACAGCAGCAGCGGCAGCTGCGCCGCGACCAGCGCGGCGGGCAGCGGGAGCCGCAGCCTTCCGAGCGCTGTGCCGTACCCCGCCCAGAGCAGCGCGAGAACTGCCGCCGAGCCCGCGGCGAAGGCCGCCGCTCCGCTGTCCCGGGCCGCGAACTGGTGCAGTGCGTAGGTGTCGAGAACCGTCAGCGCCAGGCCGGTGCCCGCCACGGACTCGGCCGTCGAAACCAGTCCGCGGCGAAGCAGGACCGGCGGGGCCGCCAGCGCCGCCGCGGTGAGGGCGCCGAGCACAGTGGCCCGGCCGCCGATGCCCAGATGACCCCAACTCACCACGGTGAAGGCGATCGCAGCGATGGTCAGCAGTACCCCACCGAGGGCGAGCAGTACGTTCTGCGCACTGGGCGGGGAGGTCTCCGGCAGCGGTGCGTGCCGGCCGGGCGGGGTCTGGTGGCTGCCCTGTGGCTGGACCGGCGCGGAACGCAGTGCGGCGAGGAGCCAGGCCCTGCGGGTCAGCAACTGGGATCGCCGGGCGTCGAGTTGTGCCAGCTCGCGGTCCAGAAGCACCAGCTCCTGCGCGGGTGGCGGAAGGTTCTCCATGACCGCTGAGTGTGGCCCGGGACACACCCGGTGCACAGGCGCTCGGATACTCAGATCGGTACTGAGTACCTGGTGCCGTCCGACCCGCCCCGAGCTGCCCGTAAGGGTTTGAAGGATGCCCGGCGCGCCCTGTATGGTTCAGTCCGTTCCCGGGCGATTAGCTCAGTGGGAGAGCGCTTCGTTCACACCGAAGAGGTCACTGGTTCGAACCCAGTATCGCCCACCGGGAAGGGCCGGTCCGTCATCGACGGACCGGCCTTTTTTCATGGGGCCTTGGGAGGCCCGCACGGCCGCGGTCAGGCTGCCGCGGTCAGCTCGGGCCGCAGCGGCCAGGAAGGATCCACCGCCTCGGGGGTGCCCTGTCTGGCGAACCAGGCCTGCAGGCCACGGGCCTGCGCCGCGTGCCAGCCCGCCTGCAGGGCGTGGAGCTCGGTGGCGGTCAGCCGTTCCAGCCGGCCGGCGTACCGGCGCCCGATCGCCCGGACGAGTTCGAGGGCGGCGGTTGCGTCGGCCGCCGCGTCGTGTGCGCCGTCCAGCACCACCTCGTACTGCTCACACAGATCGGTCAGGGTGCGGCGGCCCTTGCGGTAACGGTCCAGGTGCTTGTCCAGCACCCTGGGGTCCAGTACACGCAGCGGGGACTCGCCCAGATACCGGTCGAGTGACGAGGCGCGATGGCGGCGCAACTCACGGTCCAGCAGCGTCAGATCGAAGGGCGCGTTCATCACGACCAGCGGGCGCCCCGCGGCGCACTGCTCGGCCAGCGCCTTGGCTATCTCGGCGACCACCGGCGACGGCCACCGGCCGTTGCGCTGCAGATGCAGGTCGGTGAGACCGTGTATCTCGGTGGCGCCGGCGGGCACCGGGATGCCCGGATTCACCAGCCAGCGGGTGATGCGCGGCCGGCCGCCGGCCGCGTCCTGGACCACCAGGGCGGCCGAAACGATGCGGTCCCCCTCGACGTCCACGCCGGTTGTCTCGGTGTCAAATGCGGCCAGTGGCCCCTCGTACCAGCACGGCATGTCCCAACTCCTCGCACTCACTTGGCGGATGGCGTGCGACATCTGCCCGATTCGGTGATACCCGGCTGTTTGCGACATACGCCGACCGGAGACAACACAGGTGACGGGCCGGGACATTGACGGTCCGCCACCAGGAAACCGGTCGGCACATTTCCGGAAGGCACACCACACTCATGGCGCTCGCGCAGCCCGAACGGGGCGATCTGGCACCCGAGCGGTTCGCGCCGCTGCGCGGCTCGCTCGCCACCACCGCCTGCATGGAGACCTTTCAAGTGGGGTATCTCCACGCGGTGGCGGCGGCTTCGGGCTGCTCGCTCTCCCAGCCCTTTCCGGACAACGGCATCGACTGGCACGTCAGCCACGGCGCCGCCGGACACACCGTTGACGACGAAGTGACGATCAAGGTGCAGCTCAAGTGCACTTATCAGATAGCCCCGCACCCGCCGGGCGCGGCCTTCTCCTTCACGCTCGACAACGCCCATCTGGTGAAGCTGGCCCGCACCCCCGTGTCGGTGCACAAGATCCTGGTCGTGATGCTGGTGCCGCGGACTCAGGACGACTGGCTGCGGGCCGGACACGAACGGCTCGATCTGCGGCACTGCTGTTACTGGACCAACCTGGCAGGCCACCCCGTGACGGGCAGGCGAAGGACCACCGTGCGGATCCCGACCTCGCGGATATTCGACGACCGAGCGCTCTGCGAGATCATGACCCGTGTCGGGGCCGGAGGGAGACCCTGATGCAGCACCGCCCGATCCATGAGCCGGTACGCCCCCACCCGGTCGATGCCCCGGGAGTGTGGGACGGCAGCGAGGGGCCGGACCCTTCCAGGGTCGACCCGGCGGTGCTCGGCGCACTGCTCGACCGGCACGGCTGGCGGCGCCGCGGCGGGGCCGCGGGTCGTTACGCGCGTTGGACGCCGCCCGGCCCGGCCGGCCGCGGCACCAGCGTGCTCGTTCCGGAGAGCCGCGCCTTTCCGGACAGCGAGGACCTGTTGGCCGAGGCGCTCATCGCGCTGGCCCGCTGCGCCGCGCCCTCGGCCCGCGAGGTGCTGGTCGCCCTCTCCGCGCCCAGCGACGAGATCCGCTGGTCACGGGAGACGGCGGAGGGCCTGGCCGGCGTCGCCCCCTGGACCGTCCAGGAGCAGCTGCGGTCGGCGGCGAGCCAGATGCTGCTGGCCGGTGCGCTGTCGGCCAGAGGCCGTGCCGGGTACTACGGCGACCGGCACCGCCGGCAGGCCCGCTCCCTGCTGGAAGGCGTACTCGGGGGCCCCGCATCGGACGGGCGCGGGCTGACCGCGTTCGTACCGGTGGAGCCGGGCCGCGCCGCCGTCGTACGGCTGCACCACGCACTGCACGCGGCCAGGGAGGCCGTCGACTACCAGCGGGCGACCGGCGGGATGGAGGCCTTCGGCACCGCGGTGCAGGCGGGTGTGAGCCGTGAACTGACCGAGGCGGTGATCGCGCTGGTACGGGGCACCGAAGGGGCCCGGATCACTCTTGCCTGGTCACCTGCCGCCGGAGTGCCCGACGGCTGCGCCGCGCGGCCCGAACCGGTCGAGTTCTCGCCGGGCGATCTGCCGGCCCTGCGCCAGGCGGGCGCGCACTATCTGAAGGACGAGCCCTCGCTTCCGGTGCGGATCACCGGCGCGGTGGTGCGGATGCGGCGCTCCTCGCCGGGCGGCCCGGGCACGGTCCGGCTGCGGGTGCTGGCCGGGGTCGAGGTCTCGCACGTCCGGATGGTGCTCGACGAGGAGGCGTACCGGATCGCGGGCCACGCGCATCTGGTCGGACTGCCGATCCGCGTGTACGGCAGGCTGGAGAGCCGGGGTGGATTCCGCAGGCTGACGGGCGCCGACGGAGTGACCCCGGTGCGCGTGGACGAGACGGAGCGGGACCGGCTGATGAAGGCCCTCCAGGAGAACCTCGACTTCTTCGAGGAGGCCTGCACCGGGGATCTCTGACCGCGCGAAGGCCGCCCGGCCCCGGCCCGGGCCAAACCGTTTCGCATTGGGCTCCCCGGGCTCGGTACGATTCAGGCGCGCAGTGTTCCGCTGTCGCACCCCCTGAGTCAGGAGAGACCGGTGTCAGACGTCCGTGTGGTCATCCAACGCGATTCCGAGCGGGAAGAGCGCGTGGTGACGACGGGCACTACGGCAGCCGAGCTCTTCACCGGTGAGCGCACCGTCGTGGCGGCCCGGGTGGCCGGCGAGCTGAAGGACCTCGGATACGCCGTGGCCGAGGGCGACGAGGTCGAGCCGGTGGAGATCTCGTCCGAGGACGGCCTCAACATTCTGCGCCACTCCACCGCGCATGTGATGGCGCAGGCCGTGCAGGAGCTGTTTCCGGACGCGAAGCTGGGCATCGGGCCGCCGGTCAAGGACGGTTTCTACTACGACTTCGATGTCGAACGCCCCTTCACACCCGATGACCTCAAGGCCATCGAGAAGAAGATGCAGGAGATCCAGAAGCGCGGCCAGCGATTCTCGCGCCGGGTGGTGAGCGACGAGGCCGCCCGCGAGGAGCTGGCCGCCGAGCCGTACAAGCTGGAGCTCATCGGGATCAAGGGCTCGGCATCCACCGACGACGGCGCGGACGTCGAGGTGGGCGGGGGCGAGCTCACGATCTACGACAACATCGACGCCAAGACCGGTGAACTGTGCTGGAAGGACCTCTGCCGCGGTCCGCACCTGCCCACCACCCGGAACATCCCGGCGTTCAAGCTGATGCGCAACGCCGCGGCCTACTGGCGCGGCAGCGAGAAGAACCCGATGCTCCAGCGTATCTACGGCACTGCGTGGCCGTCGAAGGATGAGCTGAAGGCGCATCTGGAGTTCCTGGCGGAGGCCGAGAAGCGCGACCACCGCAAGCTCGGCAGCGAGCTGGACCTCTTCTCCATCCCCGAGCAGATCGGCTCGGGCCTCGCGGTCTTCCACCCCAGGGGTGGCATCATCCGCCGGGTCATGGAGGACTACTCGCGCAAGCGCCACGAGGAGGAGGGGTACGAGTTCGTCTACACCCCGCACGCCACCAAGGGGAAGCTGTTCGAGACGTCGGGGCACCTGGACTGGTACGCCGACGGCATGTACCCGCCCATGCAGCTCGACGAGGGCACGGACTACTACCTCAAGCCCATGAACTGCCCGATGCACAACCTGATCTTCGACGCGCGTGGCCGGTCCTACCGTGAACTGCCGCTGCGCCTCTTCGAGTTCGGGACCGTGTACCGCTACGAGAAATCAGGCGTCGTGCACGGCCTGACCAGGGCCCGCGGCTTCACCCAGGACGACGCGCACATCTACTGCACCAAGGAGCAGATGGCGGACGAGCTCGACAAGACGCTCACCTTCGTCCTCGGGCTGCTGCGCGACTACGGTCTGAACGACTTCTACCTGGAGCTGTCCACCAAGGACCCGGAGAAGTTCGTCGGCTCGGACGAGATCTGGGAAGAGGCCACCGAGACCCTGCGTCAGGTGGCCGAGAAGCAGGGTCTTCCGCTGGTCCCGGACCCCGGGGGCGCCGCCTTCTACGGCCCGAAGATCTCGGTCCAGGCCAAGGACGCCATCGGCCGTACCTGGCAGATGTCGACGGTGCAGCTGGACTTCAACCTGCCGGAGCGCTTCAACCTGGAGTACACCGGCCCCGACGGCAGCAAGCAGCGCCCGGTCATGATCCACCGTGCCCTGTTCGGCTCCATCGAGCGATTCTTCGCGGTGCTTCTCGAGCACTACGCGGGCGCGTTCCCGGCCTGGCTGGCGCCCGTGCAGGCGGTCGGCATCCCCATCGGCGACGCCCACATCCCGTATCTCCAGGAGTTCGCGGCCGAGGCGCGGAAGCAGGGGCTCCGGGTCGACGTGGACGCGTCGTCCGACCGGATGCAGAAGAAGATCAGGAACCAGCAGAAGCAGAAGGTTCCGTTCATGATCATCGTTGGTGACGAGGACATGAACGCCGGCACGGTGTCGTTCCGATACCGCGACGGCTCACAGGAGAACGGCATCGCCCGCGACGAGGCGATTGCCAAGATCGCCCGGGCCGTCGAGGACCGCGTCCAGGTCTGATCCGTATGCAGGGGCCGAGGCCCCCGGGAGAGCCTCAGCGGCTCCCCGGGGGCCCGTTCTCGTCCCCGCGGGTGAACACGTCGAGCACCCAGGACGAGAACGCACCGGTCACCGCGCCCAGCAGGGCGATGCCGCACGCCATCAGTCCCACCGCGATCAGCCGTCCGAGTCCCGTCACCGGGGCCACATCCCCGTAGCCGACCGTGGACAGCGTCGCGGCCGCCCACCACACCGAGTCCCCGAAGGTGCGGATGGTGGCGTCCGGCGCGGAGCGTTCGCTGCTGTAGACGGCGAGAGCGGCGGCGAAGCCGAGCAGCACGGCAGACAGACTCGCATAGGCCATCACCCTGGCCTGCAGGCTCAGCCGCGGCCGGGCCCGCCGCTGCTGTACGGCGCTGTACACCTTCACCATGCGCAGAGGCCGCAGCAGCGGCAGTACCAGTACCAGCGTGTCCAGCCAGTGCGAGCGGGGGAAGCGCAGGCCCTGTCCGCTCAGTACGAGCCGGATCGCGTAGTCCGCGGCGAAGACCACCCAGGTGGCCAGCGCCAAGGCCAGTGCGACGTCGCGCAGCAGCGCATCGGCCCTCTGGGCCAGCACAAGGACCGCGTAACAGGCCAGGAAGAGCACGGAGGCAGCGAACAGCGGCACCTCCGTGCGTGCCTCCCAGCGGGGCAGGCGCTCAGCGGCCTCCTTGACGTCCATCGGCCCAGCATTGCCGCACCGGGGCGTCGCGGCGCCCCGGCGACGCGGTCCGAATGGGGGAAGTCCTATGCTGCTCAGCATGACGAGTGAGCCGGAACAGCAGATCGGAGTGGGCACTCAGGACGCGTTCCAGCGTCTGTGGACGCCCCACCGGATGGCGTACATCCGGGGTGAGAACAAGCCGACTGGACCGGGGTCGGACGACGCGTGTCCCTTCTGCTCGATTCCGTCGAAGTCCGACGAGGACGGTCTGGTCGTCGCGCGCGGGCTCCATGTGTACGCGGTGCTCAACCTCTACCCGTACAACGGCGGCCATCTCATGGTCGTGCCGTTCCGCCATGTCGCCGACTACACCGAACTGGATGTGCCGGAGACCGCCGAACTCGCCGCCTTCACCAAGCAGGCGATGACCGCGCTGCGTACCGCGTCGGGTGCGCACGGCTTCAACATCGGCATGAACCAGGGTGTCGCCGCCGGCGCCGGGATCGCCGCGCACCTGCATCAGCACGTCGTACCGCGCTGGGGCGGCGACACCAATTTCATGCCGGTCGTCGGGCACACCAAGGTGCTGCCGCAGCTGCTGGCGGACACCCGGAAGATGCTCGCCGACGCCTGGCCCGTGTGACGGACGGCTGCGCCCGAACGGCTCCGGAGGGAGCGGCTCGGGCGCAGGTGAGCAACGGTTCGTCAGGCGCGTGAAGGTGGTCAGGCGTCGTAGACGTCGGCTTGGCGCGGCGGCGCGTCCTGGACGAGGCCGCTGAGTATCAGCGAGCGGCTGGTGAAGCGCTCGGTGTTCACCCCGTGCTCGTCGAGCACCCGCATGGCAGCGGAGTGGACGGCCCGCAGTACCGGTGTCGCCGCACGCATCGCGTCATCGGCCATGAACCGGTGCCGCCAGGGCTTGTCGGCCCAGGCGTGCCGCATACCGAACGGCTCGGGCAGGGTGATCCGGCCGCCTGCCCAGTCGAGGACCCCGGGGAACCAGGTGAGCGGGGCCCGTGCCGCCAGCCGCACGACCTCGTCCGTCTCCACCAGCGGCAGATGGCGCTCCGTCGTCTCCCAGAACTTGACGGTCTTGTTGACCTCTATGGTCTTCGGCGCGGGCTTGGTGGTGAAGAGCGCGTGCACCGGACCCAGCGCGTGCCCCGTCACCTCGATCCGCAGCGTCTCGTGCAGCACCGTGACGGTGATCAGCATGGTGATCACCAACTGACCGTCCCAGAGGGTGAACTGCACGCCGAGATAGTGGCGGTTGCCGCTGCCGAACTGCTGCTCGTTGCAGATCCGCTGTATCTCGTGGCCCTTGATCTGGAAGGCGTCGACGTCCTCGCCTTCGGGCCGGCTCACCTCGGCGGCGTTCTCGCCGATGGGGGAGACGATCCAGTGCTTGACGGAAGGGGTGGGGAAACCGCCGGTGTGCAGCGGACCGCGCTCCAGCATCCGCAACCGGTCGTGGACCGCCCTGATGACATCCCAGCTGCGGAAGCCGTGGATCTCGGTGCCCTCCTTGAGCGGGATGAGCTCCTCGGCGAGCTGCCAGCTGCCCCAGCGCGTGCCCATGCCGAGTATCCCCTTGGGCCCCGCGTAGAAGACCGCGTTGGACTGCTGCTCGGCGGTCAGCTTCGCCAGTGACTGGCGCAGCCGCTCCGCTGCCGTCTCGGTGGGGTTGCGCGGCACGGCCTCGGGGATCTTGGCGCCGACCGCGCCGCCGGACAGCAGGTCCTCCCAGCGGGCCCTCAGATCCTTCGCCGTGCCCTCACAGATCCTTTTGGCCCAGACCCACCCTATGGCGGGGGCGACGATCATCGCCCGGAGATAAAGGGCCAGAGGACCGCCGAACGGCAGCTTGATCAGAAAGAGCACCGCCAGCCCGGCGACGCCGACCAGCAGGACGGTGCCCAGCGCCCCGGCGCTGCGGTTCCTGGCTCCGCCCAGGGTGCGCCGCAGCTGGAACACGGCGAGCCACAGCACGAGCCCGGGCAGGAACACCAGCCCGAAGACGGTCATCACCAGGGTGAGCTTCGTGTCCCTCTCCTTGCGGATCCGGGTCGCGGCCAGGCAGTGCTCCACCACCGTCTGGGGTTCGGTCCCGAACGACTGGATGAGCGGCTTGCGGGTGCCGCCGAGCATCCTCACCTGTACGGCGCGGGAGAAGGACTCGCCCAGATTCGGCTCGAAGAGCGAGAACCTGCCCTTCTTCACCTGGGTCTTGTGCCACTCGTTGTTCGCTTTGAGCAGGTCCTCGACCGGGCTGTCCCGATACGCCGCCGAGGCCAGCGCATGGGTCGCAGCGGTCTGGCCTGCGGATCCCTGGAGCGGGATCTGTGCCCCCGGAATGAAGTCGAATCCGTCGTTCGCCACCGCTGCCCCCATCGCCGCACTCAACCGCTGCTGCGGCTGTTCCCAACTACCTTGCTCCGCACACCTTCTGAGCTGCGGCCCCAGCGTATCCGTGGCACTCCTCGTCCGTCAGGGGACACCGGAAGACCGCCGGCCGCAAGGCAGCCGGGCGCACGAAGGGGTCGACTACAGGCCGTTTCCCGCCTGTTCGCGGACCCGGTCGGCCACCTGCGGCGGCATGGGTTCGTGCCGGGCGTACGAGCGGCTGAAGCGCCCGGTGCCGTGCGAGACCGACCGGAGGTCGACGGCGTATCTGCCGATCTCGATCTCCGGAACCTCGGCGCGTACCAGTGTGCGCCCCGGGCTTGTCTGTTCGGTGCCCACCACCCGGCCGCGCCGCCCCGAGATGTCGCTGATCACCTGGCCCACGAAGTCGTCGGGCACCAGTACCTTCAGTTCGGCCACCGGTTCGAGCAGATGGATCGGGGCGTCGAGGGCCGCCTCCCGCAGTGCCAGCGCACCCGCCGTCTGGAACGCCGCGTCCGACGAGTCCACCGAGTGGGACTTGCCGTCCCGCAGGGTGACTCGGATGTCGACCAGTGGATGGCCGGCCGCGACACCTCGCGCGGCCTGGGCCCGCACCCCCTTCTCCACGGAGGGGATGAACTGCCGCGGCACCGAGCCGCCCACCACCCGGTCGACGAACTCGATCCCCGTGCCGGGCGGAAGGGGCTCCACATCGATCTCGCATATCGCGAACTGCCCGTGCCCCCCGGACTGTTTGACGTGCCGGCCCCGCCCCGCCGACCGTGCGCCGAATGTCTCCCGCAGCGACACCCGGTAGGGCACCGCGTCGACCTGGACCCCGTAGCGGCCGCGCAGCCGGTCGAGGGCCACATCGAGGTGCGCCTCGCCCAGACACCACAGCACCAGCTGACCGGTGTCCGGGTTCTGCTCGAGACGCATCGTCGGATCCTCGGCGACCAGCCGTGCGAGCCCCTGGGAGAGCTTGTCCTCGTCCGCCTTGCTGTGCGCCTCGATGGCGAGCGGCAGCAGCGGGTCCGGCATGACCCAGGGCTCCATGAGCAGCGGCTCGTCCTTGGCGGACAGGGTGTCCCCGGTCTCGGCGCGGGTCAGTCTGGCCACGCAGGCGATGTCACCCGCCACGCACTGGCCGAGCGTGCGCTGCTGTTTGCCGAAGGGTACGGAGAGCGCACCGATTCGCTCGTCGACGTCGTGATCGGCATGGCCGCGTTCCGTCATGCCGTGCCCCGACACATGGACGACTTCGTCCGGCCGCAGCGTGCCCGAGAAGACGCGCACCAGGCTGAGCCGGCCCACATACGGGTCGGACGCCGTCTTGATCACCTCCGCGACCAGCGGACCGCCGGGATCACAGCCGACGGCCGGCCGGGCGGCGCCGTCCGGGGTGGTGACCGCCGGCGCCTCGCGTTCCGGCGGGGTGGGGAATCCACGGGTGATCAACTCGAGGAGTTCGACGGTGCCCAGGCCCTGACCTGTGCCGTCAGCAGCGGGCGCCGCCGCGAGCACCGGGTGGAAGACCCCGCGGGCGACGGCCTTCTCCAGGTCCCCGATGAGGATCTTGATGTCGATCTCGTCGCCGCCGAGATAGCGGTCCATGAGGGTCTCGTCCTCGCTCTCCGCGATGATTCCCTCGATCAGGCGGTTGCGGGCCTCTTCGGCCACCCGCAGGGCGTCCCCGAGCGGGACCTCCTCGCACCGCCCGGACGAGTAGTCGTGGAGCCGCTGGGTGAGCAGGCCGGTCAGCCCGGTCGCCGGGGCATGACCGTCCGGCCCCTGGGGCCCGTACACCGGCAGATACAGCGGCAGCACGGCGTCGGGGTCGTCGCCGAAGACGCGGCCGCACACTCCGGTCAGCTCGTCGTACCCGGTACGGGCCGTGTCCAGATGGGTGACCACGATCGCCCGCGGCATCCCCACGGCAGCGCACTCCTCCCACACCGCGCGGGTCGCCCCGGCGATGCTGCCGGCGTCCTGGGCGGCCGAGACCACGAAAAGGGCCGCGTCCGCAGCGCGCAGACCGGCCCTCAGTTCACCGACGAAGTCGGCGTATCCAGGCGTGTCCAGAAGGTTGATCTTGATGCCGTCCCACTCGACCGGCACCAGGGACAGCTGCACCGACCGCCCCCGGCGGTGCTCGATCTCGTCGTAGTCGGAGACGGTCTGTCCGTCCTCCACCCGGCCGGCCCGGTTGATCGCTCCTGCGGTCAGTGCCAGGGCCTCCACCAGCGTGGTCTTACCCGAACCGCTGTGGCCGACCAGCACCACATTCCGCACGGACGCCGGCCGGCCGGCCGACGGATCCCTGCCCGCGGCTCCGGTGTGCGTGCTCGACTTGTCGCCCATGATTCTTGCCTCCCGTGCACGGTGAGGTGTCAGGGCGCGGACAGCGGAGGGGCCGCAGTGCGTGGCGGCACCGGTGGCGCCCGCGGTCATTCGAGCTTTCCACTCGGCTCACGATGCGTCCATACGTGCGCCCGCCGGAACAGCACGGCAGCCCGGCGGAGAGAGGGCCCGGCGGTGGCGCCCGCCGGTCCTGGCTACGATGGGCCAGCCGGTGGCCAACGGGGCCGCGCGGCCCACCGACCCATCGGGAAGGCCATGCTGAACAAGTACGCGCGTGCATTCTTCACGCGTGTCCTCACGCCGTTCGCCTCGTTTCTGCTCCGCATCGGGGTCAGCCCCGACGCGGTCACTCTTGTCGGCACGGCCGGGGTGATGGCGGGTGCGCTGGTCTTTTTCCCCCGGGGAGATTTCTTCTGGGGCACGATCGTCATCACGCTCTTCGTCTTCTCCGACCTGATCGACGGCAACATGGCCCGTCAGGCCGGCGTCTCGAGCCGCTGGGGCGCATTCCTGGACTCGACGCTCGACCGGGTCGCCGACGGAGCGATCTTCGGCGGATTCGCCCTCTGGTACGCGGGCAGCGGCGACAACATCGTGCTCTGCGCCGTCGCCATCTTCTGTCTCGCCAGTGGCCAGGTGGTCTCGTACACCAAGGCCCGCGGTGAGTCGATCGGCCTGCCGGTGGCCGTCAACGGTCTGATCGAGCGGGCAGAGCGCCTGGTCATCTCGCTCGTCGCCGCCGGTCTGGCCGGACTGCACGCCTTCGGGGTGCCCGGCATCCAGATCCTGCTGCCGATCGCGCTGTGGATCGTGGCAGTGGGCAGCCTGATCACCCTGGTGCAGCGCGTCGTGACGGTACGCAGGGAGTCCGCAGAGGCCGATACGGCGGCCGCCGCGGCCCAGGACAGCGAGGCGGTATGAAGGAGCGTCTGACCGACGCGCTGTACGGACTCGGCTGGAGCGCGGTCAGGAAGCTGCCGGAACCGGTGGCTGCCGGTCTCGGCAGGCGGATCGCCGACACGGTCTGGAAGCGCCGGGGCAAGAGCGTGCTGCGGCTCGAGTCGAATCTGGCCCGGGTGGTGCCCGACGCGACACCGGCGCGGCTGGCAGGTCTCTCGCAGGCCGGGATGCGCTCGTACATGCGCTACTGGATGGAGTCGTTCCGGCTGCCCGCATGGAGCACCGACCGGGTGAAGAACGGGTTCGACGTCAAGGACGTGCACTACCTGACCGAGGGACTCGCCGCGGGGCGGGGCGTCATACTCGCGCTGCCCCACATGGGCAACTACGACCTGGCCGGGGCCTGGGTCACCACGAAGCTCGGGGTGCCCTTCACCACGGTCGCCGAGAGGCTGAAGCCGGAGACGCTGTACGACAGGTTCGTCGCCTACCGCGAGGGTCTGGGCATGGAGGTGCTGCCGCACACCGGAGGCACGGCCTTCGGCACCCTGGCACAGCGGCTGCGGGCCGGCGGCCTGGTCTGTCTTGTGGCCGACCGTGATCTGTCCGCGTCCGGCGTCGAGGTGAAGTTCTTCGGCGAGCCCACCCGGATGCCGGCGGGACCCGCGCTGCTGGCCCAGCAGACGGGTGCGCTGCTGCTGCCCGTGACCCTCTGGTACGACGAGTCACCGGTGATGCGCGGCCGGGTCCATCCGCCGGTCGAGGTGCCCGAGACAGGTACCCGCGCCGAAAAGACGTCTGTGATGGCGCAGGCGGTGGCCGATGCCTTCGCCACCGGAATCGCCGAGCACCCGGAGGACTGGCACATGCTGCAGCGTCTCTGGCTCGCCGACCTAGAGACCCGCCGGGAGACCTCGTGAAGATCGGCATCGTCTGTCCGTACTCCTGGGACGTGCCCGGAGGAGTCCAGTTCCACATCAGGGACCTGGCGGACCATCTGATCCGCCTCGGCCACCAGGTGTCGGTGCTGGCCCCGGCCGACGACGAGACACCGCTGCCCGCGTATGTCGTGTCCGCGGGACGGGCCGTTCCGGTGCCGTACAACGGCTCGGTCGCCCGGCTGAACTTCGGGTTCATCTCCGCTGCCCGGGTTCGGCGGTGGCTGCACGACGGCACCTTCGACGTGATCCACATCCATGAACCGACCTCGCCTTCGCTGGGGCTGCTCGCCTGCTGGGCCGCGCAGGGTCCGATCGTGGCGACCTTCCACACCTCGAACCCGCGGTCGCGCGCCATGATCGCCGCTTACCCCATCCTGCAGCCCGCACTGGAGAAGATCAGCGCGCGGATCGCGGTGAGCGAGTACGCCCGCAGAACCCTGGTGGAGCATCTCGGGGGCGACGCGGTCGTCATCCCCAACGGCGTCGACGTCGGCTTCTTCGACCGGGCCGAGCCGAGACCCGAGTGGCAGTCGCAGGGCAGCCCGGACGGGAGTAAGCCGCAGTCCGGCGGCACGATCGGCTTCATCGGGCGGATCGACGAGCCGCGCAAGGGGCTCCCCGTGCTGATGCGGGCGCTGCCGAAGATCCTCGCCGAGTGTCCCGGAACCCGGCTGCTGGTGGCCGGCCGGGGCGACGAGCGGGAAGCCGTGGCGACCCTGCCGGAGGAGATGCGCGGGCGGGTCGAGTTCCTCGGCATGGTGAGCGACGAGGACAAGGCACGGCTGCTGCGGAGCGTCGATCTGTACATCGCACCGAACACCGGCGGCGAGAGCTTCGGGATCATCCTGGTCGAGGCGATGTCGGCGGGTGCGCCGGTACTCGCCAGCGATCTGGACGCGTTCGCCCAGGTGCTCGACCAGGGCGCGGCCGGTGAACTCTTCGCCAACGAGGACCCGGACGCACTCGCCGCGGCCGCCGTGGGTCTGCTGCGCGACGGCGCACGCCGGGAGGAGCTGAGCAAACGGGGCAGCGCCCATGTGCGCCGCTTCGACTGGTCGACGGTCGGCGCGGACATCCTGGCCGTCTACGAGACGGTGACGGACGGCGCGGCATCCGTCGACACCGACGAGCGGGTGAGCCTGCGGGCCCGGTTCGGCCTCGCCCGCGACTGACACCCGGGCAGGGGCCGCACCGTGGCCCGGTAGCCTTGCCGCCCGTGACCGTAACCCTGATCATCTGGATCGCCGTCGCGCTCTTCGCGGGCGGCCTGTATCTGAGCTGGACCGCCGGGCGGCTCGACCGGCTGCACGCCCGGATCGACGCCGCCAGGGCCGCGCTCGACGCCCAGCTGCTGCGCCGTGCGTCGGTCGCTCAGGAGCTGGCCACATCCGGGGTCCTCGACCCTGCCGCCTCGATCGTTCTCTACCAGGCCGCGCACGCGGCCCGGCAGGCCGAGGAGGAGCAGCGCGAGGTGACCGAGAGTGAACTCAGCCAGGCGCTGAGAGCCGTCTTCGGCGAGCCGGCGCAGGTCGAGGCGGTCCGGGCGGCACCGGGCGGTGAGGACGCCGCGAGCGAGCTGGCAGCGGCGGTCCGGCGGGTGCCGATGGCACGGAGGTTCCACAACGACGCGATCCGCGCGGCCCGTGCGCTGCGCACGCACCGCAAGGTCCGCTGGTTCCGGCTTGCCGGATACGCGCCCTTCCCGCTGGCCTTCGAGATGGACGACGAGCCGCCGGTCGCCCTTGCCGACCGGCCAGGTGCCTGAGCGAAGGCCCCGGAGACTGCCCGTACCGCGAAAACGATCCACCGGCCGGGCATTGGCCCTTGCAGTGGCCTGGTCGCGGGATGTTGCATCAGGGCTGCAACAACTGTCTTCTCCGAGCGAGGTCATCCGTGTCCAGCACGCTTCCCACCACCGACCGGTCCACCGAGACTCCGGCCACCGGCACCGCACGCGTCAAGCGCGGCATGGCCGAGCAGCTCAAGGGCGGTGTGATCATGGATGTGGTCAACGCCGAGCAGGCGAAGATCGCCGAGGACGCGGGCGCCGTCGCGGTCATGGCGCTGGAGCGGGTCCCCGCCGACATCCGCAAGGACGGCGGCGTCGCCCGGATGTCCGACCCCAACATGATCGAGGAGATCATCGAGGCGGTCTCCATCCCCGTCATGGCCAAGTCCCGCATCGGGCACTTCGTAGAGGCCCAGGTGCTTCAGTCGCTCGGTGTCGACTACATCGACGAGTCCGAGGTGCTGACCCCGGCCGACGAGGTCAACCACAGCGACAAGTTCGCCTTCACGACCCCCTTCGTCTGTGGCGCCACCAACCTCGGTGAGGCCCTGCGCCGCATCGCCGAAGGCGCGGCCATGATCCGCTCCAAGGGTGAGGCCGGCACCGGCAACGTCGTCGAGGCCGTACGTCATCTGCGCCAGATCAAGAACGAGATAGCCCGGCTGCGCGGTTACGACAACAACGAGCTGTACGCGGCGGCGAAGGACCTGCGGGCGCCGTACGAGCTGGTCAAGGAGGTCGCCGAGCTCGGAAAGCTGCCGGTGGTCCTCTTCTCCGCCGGTGGTGTCGCCACCCCTGCCGATGCCGCGCTGATGCGCCAGCTCGGCGCCGAGGGCGTCTTCGTCGGCTCGGGCATCTTCAAGTCCGGCGACCCGGCCAGGCGTGCCGCCGCCATCGTGAAGGCCACCACCTTCTTCGACGACCCGAAGATCATCGCGGACGCCTCCCGCAACCTGGGTGAGGCCATGGTCGGCATCAACTGCGACACCCTCCCCGAGAACGAGCGCTACGCGAACCGGGGCTGGTGATGAGCACTCCCGTCATCGGGGTCCTGGCACTCCAGGGCGATGTACGGGAGCACCTGATCGCCCTGGCCACGGCGGACGCCCTGGCCAGGCCGGTCCGGCGCCCCGATGAACTCGCCGAGGTCGACGGGCTCGTCATACCGGGCGGCGAGTCCACCACGATGTTCAAACTCGCCGCGCTCTTCGGCATGCTGGAGCCGCTGCGCGAGCGCATCGCCGCCGGCCTGCCGGTCTACGGCACCTGTGCCGGTCTGATCATGCTCGCCGAGAAGATCCTCGACCCGCGCTCGGGCCAGGAGACCTTCGGCGGTATCGACATGATCGTCCGCCGTAACGCCTTCGGACGTCAGAACGAGTCCTTCGAGGCCGCCGTCGGGATCGAGGAGATCGAGGGGGGTCCCGTGGAGGGCGTCTTCATCCGGGCGCCCTGGGTCGAGTCGGTCGGCGCCGAGGTCCAGGTGCTCGCCCGGCACGGCGGCCATATCGTCGCGGTCCGCCAGGGCAACGCCATCGCCACCTCGTTCCACCCGGAACTCACCGGTGACCACCGGATGCACCAGTACTTCACGGAGATGGTGCGCGACGCCCGGTGACCGGCGCCCGGTAGGATCTCTGGCGTTCGTCCAGGAAATGGTTACGCGAAGGAGACAGGCAGATGTCCGGCCACTCTAAATGGGCTACGACGAAGCACAAGAAGGCCGTGGTTGACGCCAAGCGCGGCAAGCTCTTCGCGAAGCTGATCAAGAACATCGAAGTTGCCGCCCGGACCGGCGGTGTCGACCCCGAGGGCAACCCGACGCTCGTCGACGCCATCCAGAAGGCGAAGAAGAGCTCGGTCCCCAACAAGAACATCGACTCCGCGGTCAAGCGCGGCGGCGGTCTCGAAGCGGGCGGCGTCGACTACCAGACGATCATGTACGAGGGATACGGCCCGAACGGCGTCGCGGTGCTCATCGAGTGCCTCACCGACAACCGCAACCGCGCCGCGTCCGACGTACGGGTCGCGATGACCCGCAACGGCGGCTCGATGGCGGACCCGGGTTCGGTCTCGTACCTCTTCAACCGCAAGGGTGTCGTACTGGTGCCCAAGGGTGAACTCGCCGAGGACGACGTCCTCGGCGCCGTTCTGGAGGCCGGTGCCGAAGAGGTCAACGACCTGGGCGAGTCCTACGAGGTGGTCAGCGAGGCCACCGACATGGTCGCGGTCCGCACCGCGCTCCAGGATGCCGGCATCGACTACGACTCGGCCGAGGCCAACTTCATGCCCACCATGCAGGTCGAGCTCGACGAAGAGGGCGCACGCAAGATCTTCAAGCTGATCGACGCACTCGAGGACAGCGACGACGTACAGAACGTCTTCGCCAACTTCGATGTCTCGGACGACGTCATGGAGAAGATCGACGCCTGACAGGCGCTCAGCAAGGCGGTACCGGCGGGCCGACAGGGACACACCTCTGTCGGCCCGTCCGCGTTGTCGGTGCCACCGGCTAACCTGCAACAACGCAGGAACGCATGGTCGAACGAGCGCGAAGGCGCCGGGGGCGAGGGAGGGGCACGTGCGCGTACTCGGTGTGGACCCGGGGCTGACCCGGTGCGGAGTCGGCGTGGTCGACGGCGCCGCGGGCCGCCCCCTGACGATGCTCGGAGTGGGTGTGGTGCGCACGCCGTCCGACGCCGAGCTCGGCACCCGGCTGGTCGCCGTCGAGCGCGGCATCGAGGAGTGGCTCGACCGGTACCGGCCCGAAGTCGTGGCTGTGGAAAGGGTGTTCAGCCAGCACAACGTCAGTACGGTGATGGGCACCGCACAGGCGAGCGCCGTCGCCATGCTCTGCGCCGCCCGCCGAGGTATCCCCGTGGCCCTGCACACCCCCAGTGAGGTCAAGGCAGCGGTCTCGGGCAGCGGCCGGGCCGACAAGGCCCAGGTCGGCGCCATGGTGACCCGGCTGCTGCGGCTGGACGCGCCGCCCCGGCCGGCCGACGCCGCCGACGCACTCGCACTCGCCATCTGTCACATCTGGCGGGCCCCCGCCCAGAACCGGCTGCAGCAGGCCGTCGCCGCCCATCGCACGCTGAAAGGCCGTACCGCATGATCGCCTTTGTCTCCGGTCCGGTGGCCGCCCTGGCCCCCAACACCGCTGTCGTGGAGGTCGGCGGTGTCGGCATGGCCGTCCAGTGCACCCCGAACACGCTCTCCACCCTGCGTATCGGCCGGCCCGCCAAGCTGTCCACCTCCCTGGTCGTCCGGGAGGACTCGCTCACCCTCTACGGCTTCGTGGACGACGACGAACGCCAGGTGTTCGAACTGCTCCAGACCGCGAGCGGGGTGGGACCCCGGCTCGCCCAGGCGATGCTCGCCGTGCACACCCCGGACGCCCTGCGGCTCGCGGTCTCCACCGGCGACGAGAAGGCGCTCACCGCCGTGCCCGGCATCGGGAAGAAGGGCGCCCAGAAGCTCCTGCTGGAGCTCAAGGACCGCCTCGGGGTACCGCTCGGCACCGGAGCCCACCTCGCCGCGCAGCGGTCCGCCCCGGGTCCGGCTCCGTGGAACGAGCAGCTGCACACCGCGCTGGTCGGCCTGGGCTACGCGCCCCGTGACGCCGAAGAGGCGGTCACCGCCGTCATCCCGCAGGCCGAGGCCGCGGGCGAACCCGATATCGGTGCGCTTCTCAAGGCCGCACTGCAGACCCTCAACCGCGCCCGCTGATCGGGAGACCCGCATGCTGCCTCCTCAGAACGAGTGGGACCAAACCGCTCCCGGCACCGAAGAGCGCCTGGTGGGATCCGGCGCCGATGGCGAGGACCAGGCTGTCGAAGCCGCGCTGCGCCCCAAGGACCTCGACGAGTTCATCGGCCAGGAGAAGGTCAGGCACCAGCTGGACCTGGTCCTCAGGGCGGCCAGACAGCGCGGCGCGACCGCCGACCACGTCCTGCTCTCCGGCGCACCCGGCCTGGGCAAGACCACTCTTTCGATGATCATCGCGGCCGAGATGGGTGCCCCGATCCGCATCACTTCGGGCCCCGCCATCCAGCACGCGGGAGATCTGGCCGCGATTCTGTCCTCCCTCCAGGAGGGCGAGGTCCTCTTCCTCGACGAGATCCACCGGATGTCCAGGCCCGCCGAGGAAATGCTCTACATGGCCATGGAGGACTTCCGGGTCGATGTCATCGTCGGCAAGGGGCCGGGCGCCACCGCGATCCCTCTGGAGCTGCCGCCCTTCACCCTGGTCGGCGCCACCACCAGGGCGGGTCTGCTGCCGCCCCCGCTGCGCGACCGCTTCGGCTTCACCGGGCACATGGAGTTCTACGAGCCGGCCGAGCTGGAACGGGTCGTCCACCGTTCGGCCCGGCTGCTCGATGTGGAGATCGGCAGGGAAGGAGCCGCCGAGATCGCCGGACGCTCCCGCGGTACGCCCCGTATCGCCAACCGTCTGCTGCGCCGGGTTCGTGACTACGCCCAGGTCGAGGCGGACGGCGTCGTCACCCGTGAGGTGGCGGGCGCGGCGCTCGCGGTGTACGAGGTCGACGCCAGGGGGCTCGACCGGCTGGACCGTGCCGTGCTCCGGGCCCTGCTGAAACTCTTCGGCGGCGGACCGGTGGGACTCTCCACCCTGGCGGTGGCGGTGGGGGAGGAGCGGGAGACCGTCGAGGAGGTGGCCGAGCCCTTCCTGGTGCGCGAAGGGCTCCTGGCCCGCACCCCGCGCGGCCGGGTGGCCACACCCGCCGCCTGGGCACATCTGGGACTCGTACCGCCACAGGGGGGCGCCGGAAGCGCTGGGGGAATAGGACAAGGGGGTCTCTTCGGGGCGTGACGGCGCGCAGGGATGCACGGGCAGGAACCCCGGTGCCATGCTGGGCGTTGTTCCATTGATGCGGACTCGCTTAGACTCCGCCGATGCCGCCCTTCCAAGTCGGCATGCCCCGCCCCCGAAGATCAGGCCGTGAATCAGCGCGGTCGTGCGAAGGAAGTTCCCTCCCGTGAGTCTCGTGACCCTCCTCCCCTTCATCGTGCTCATCGGGGCCATGTTCCTGATGACCCGGTCCGCCAAGCGCAAGCAGCAGGCGGCCGCATCGATGCGCAATCAGATGCAGCCCGGCGCGGGCGTCCGGACGATCGGGGGCATGTACGCCACCGTCAAGGAGATCAACGAAGACTCGGTCCTCCTCGAGATCGCCCCTGGCGTGCACGCCGTCTACGGCAAGAACGCGATCGGCGCGGTGCTCGAGGACGAGGAGTACAACCGCATCGTCCACGGCGACGGCGCTGTCGTTCCTGACGACGCCTCCTCGCTGACCGGCCCCGACGAGACGTCGGACGACGCCAAGGTCGACCTCGGCAAGCACGACGTCCCGGACCACGAGGACAGCACGGACTCCGCCAAGATCGCGGACTCCGAGGACGGCGCGGCGGCCGCCGGCCCGGCCGAGGCCAAGACCGGCGACGACCAGGCCGAGACCAAGGCCCCCAAGGCCGACGGCGAGGACGACGCGAAGTAACACCCGCGGGGACCACCGGCGCCCGACGGTGCGCCGGTGGTCCCCGAGACCGTGCACTGCGTCTGCGGAGCAGGTCCCCCACATCACTTCGTGGCCGCCCACAGCGCATACCCGGCGCAGGGCGGTAGGACAGGGAGAATCGACAAGGTGGCAGCACCGAACAAGGGCCGAAGGCAGGCGGGAGCCCAGGGCAAGCCCGGGCGTGCCCTGGCCCTGATCCTGATCGCCATGGTTGCGCTCGTCGGCGGGATGTTCTGGTCGAAGCAGGTCACGCCGCGTCTTGGCATCGACCTCGCGGGCGGTACGAGCATCACGCTCAAGGCCGAGAACCAGCCCGGCAGGCCCAACGCGATCAACAAGAAGAACATGGACACCGCGGTCAGCATCATCGACCGCCGCGTCAACGGTCTGGGCGTGACCGAGGCCGAGGTCCAGACCCAGGGCAAGGACCACATCATCGTCAACATCCCCAAGGGGACGAACGAGAAGCAGGCCAGGCAGCAGGTCGGTACCACCGCCCAGCTGTACTTCCGGCCCGTGCTCGCCCTCGCCCCAGGGACACCGACGCCGGCCAAGCCCTCCACCACACCGTCTCCCAGTCCGTCGTCGACCGCCGGCAACAAGGACAAGGCGACCTCGAAGGCCACGGCGTCGCCCAGCGCATCCACCCAGGGCCGCGCCGTGACCGACGCACTCAAGGCCGACCCGAGCCCTTCCGCTTCGGCGCCTCCCAAGTCCTCCGCCACCCCCTCGCCCGCGGACACCGCCACGGCGGCGAAGCTCCAGAAGGAATTCGCGGCGCTCAACTGCTCCACGAAGGCGGGCCGCGCCAAGGCCGGCGCCGCTTCCGCCAAGCCCACCGACCCGACTGTCGCCTGCAGTGACAAGGGCGACGAGAAGTACATCCTGGACGCGGCCGCAGTCGCCGGTACCGACGTCGACGGCGCGAAGGCGGTCATCGACCAGCAGAGCGCCCAGTGGATCGTGCAGATGGACTTCACGGGCAAGGGCTCGAAGAAGTTCCAGACGGTCACCAAGAAGCTCTCGCAGCAGCAGAGGCCGCAGAACCAGTTCGCGATCGCCCTGGACGGCGCGGTCGTCTCGGCCCCCAGCGTCAGCGAGACGCTGAGCGGCAGCGCCCAGATCTCCGGCAGCTTCAACCAGCAGTCCGCCGAGGACCTCGCCAACGTGCTGTCCTACGGTGCGCTCCCGCTCTCCTTCCACGAGGAGACGGTCACCACGGTGACCGCGGCGCTCGGTGGCGAGCAGCTCCAGGCAGGTCTGATCGCCGGTGCGATCGGCCTCGCGCTGGTCATCATCTACCTGGTGGCCTACTACCGCGGCCTGGCAGCCCTCGCCATCCTCAGCCTGATGGTCTCCGCGATCCTCACGTACGCGATCATGTCGCTGCTCGGCAAGGGCATCGGTTTCGCGCTGAACCTGCCCGCGGTGTGCGGTGCGATCGTCGCGATCGGCATCACGGCCGACTCGTTCATCGTCTACTTCGAACGCATCCGCGACGAGATCCGTGAGGGGCGCACGCTGCGGCCCGCCGTCGAGCGTGCCTGGCCGCGTGCCCGGCGCACCATCCTGGTCTCGGACTTCGTGTCCTTCCTCGCCGCGGCCGTGCTGTACATCGTGACCGTCGGCAAGGTGCAGGGATTCGCCTTCACCCTGGGGCTCACCACACTGCTCGACGTCGCCGTGGTGTTCCTGTTCACCAAGCCGGTGATGACGCTGATGGCCCGCAAGAAGTTCTTCGCGAGCGGACATCCCTGGTCCGGTCTCGACCCGAAGCGCCTGGGTGCGAAACCCCCGCTCCGGCGTACCCGCCGGTCCTCGGCCTCCGCCCCCACCGACCCGAAGGAGGCGTGACATGTCGCGACTCGGCAGCATGGGCGCCCGGCTGTACCGCGGCGAGGTCGGCTACGACTTCGTGGGAAAGCGCAAGATCTGGTACGCGATCTCGATCCTGATCACCATCACCGCCATCGTCGGCCTCTCGGTGCGCGGGCTCAACCTCGGTATCGAATTCCAGGGCGGTGCGGTCTTCACCACGTCCAAGGGCACCAACATCTCCGTGGCGGAGGCCCAGACATCGGCGGAGAAGGTCTCCGGGCACCCGGCGACCGTCCAGAAGCTCGGCTCCGACGGCGCGCTGCGCATCCAGGTCTCGGGCATCAGCACCAGCACGGCAGACAAGCTGCACGACCAGATCGCCAAGGATCTGAACGTGTCGCCGAACAAGATCGCGGCCGATGTGGTCGGCCCCAGCTGGGGCGAGTCGATCGCCAACAAGGCCTGGCAGGGCCTGGCGATCTTCATGGTCCTGGTGGTGATCTATCTGGCCATCGCCTTCGAGTGGCGGATGGCCATCGCCGCCCTGGTCGCTCTGATCCATGACCTGACCATCACCGTCGGGGTGTACGCGCTCGTCGGATTCGAGGTCACCCAGGGCACCGTGATCGGTCTGCTGACCATCCTCGGCTATTCGCTCTACGACACCGTCGTCGTCTTCGACGGTCTCAAGGAAGCGTCGAAGGACCTCACGAAGCAGACCCGCTTCACCTACAGCGAGATCGCCAACCGCAGCCTGAACGGCACGCTGGTGCGTTCGATCAACACCACCATCGTCGCCCTGCTCCCGGTCGCCGGTCTGCTCTTCATCGGCGGTGGCTTCCTCGGCGCCGGCATGCTCAACGACATCTCGCTCGCGCTGTTCGTGGGTCTCGCGGCAGGTGCGTACTCGTCGATCTTCATCGCCACCCCGCTGGTCGCGGACCTCAAGGAGCGCGAGCCCGCCATGAAGGCGCTCAAGAAGCGGGTGCTGGCCAAGCGTGCCTCCGCCGCGGCCAAGGGCGAGTCGTACGACGAATCGGCCGAGGCGGACGACGCGCGCGACGCGGCCCCCGAGGGCACCGCTGTCGCGGGCTCAGTCGCGGGTAATCGCCCGCCTGCCCCGCGGGGCAGAGGCCGTACCCAGGGCAAGCGCCGATGACCGCCGTCCAGGAGCTGCTGCTCAGCCGCATCCGGGATGTACGGGACTATCCGAAGCAGGGCGTGGTGTTCAAGGACATCACGCCGCTGCTCGCGGACCCGGAGGCCTTCACGGCGCTGACCGACGCTCTCGCGGAGCTGTGCATGCGGCACGGCGCCACCAAGATCGTCGGACTCGAGGCGCGCGGCTTCATCCTGGCGGCGCCGGTGGCCGTACGCGCCGGGATGGGCTTCATTCCGGTCCGCAAGGCGGGCAAGCTCCCCGGCGCGACGCTTTCGCAGGCGTACGACCTGGAGTACGGCAGCGCCGAGATCGAGGTGCACGCCGAGGATCTGGACACGAACGACCGGGTCATGGTCATCGACGACGTCCTCGCCACCGGAGGCACCGCCGAGGCATCGCTCCAGCTGATCCGGCGGGCCGGCGCCCGGGTGGTGGGTGTCGCCGTGCTGATGGAGCTGGGCTTCCTCAACGGGCGTGCCCGCCTGGAACCCGCGCTGGAAGGCGCTCCGCTGGAAGCGCTGATCACGCTCTGAGGCACTGACGACCACACGAGGCGGGCACCCGGAGAAACCCGGGTGCCCGCCTCGCGTCGCCGTCGGGCGGCAGGTGGCTGAGCAGCCCGGCGCGAGCGGTTCGCCCCGGCTCGTTACCATGGGCTTTCCGGACCTGACCGGGGGACCCGGACCCGCACGAGGAGTGCTCTTGCCAGACGAGGCCCAGTCCGCAGCCGCCGCGCAGCACGAAGAGCAGAACGCGAAGCCCGCGGCGGACCCAGCGACGCCCGCGAAGCCGCCTGCGGAGAAGCCGAAGCCTTCCGCGGCGCCTGTGGTGCGCCCGGACGGCAGCGCGCCTCTCTCGACGCCCAAGCCGGCACCGAGCCCCGCGCCGCAGAGCTCAGCGGCCAAGCCCGCCACCCCCGGCTCCGCCGCACGCTCGGGAAGTTCCTCCAACCGAGTGCGGGCGAGGCTCGCCCGGCTCGGTGTGCAGCGCTCATCCCCGTACAACCCGGTGCTCGAACCACTGCTGAGAGCCGTACGCGGCAACGATCCCAAGATCGAGAGTGCGACGCTGCGGCAGATCGAGCGCGCCTACCAGGTGGCGGAGCGCTGGCACCGCGGGCAGAAGCGCAAGAGCGGCGACCCGTACATCACGCACCCCCTGGCCGTCACGACGATCCTCGCCGAGCTGGGCATGGACCCGGCCACTCTGATGGCGGGTCTCCTGCACGACACCGTCGAGGACACCGAATACGGCCTGGACACCCTGCGCCGGGACTTCGGCGACCAGGTGGCCCTCCTCGTGGACGGTGTCACCAAGCTCGACCGGGTCAAGTTCGGCGAGGCCGCGCAGGCCGAGACCGTGCGCAAGATGGTCGTGGCGATGGCCAAGGATCCGCGGGTCCTGGTCATCAAGCTCGCCGACCGGCTGCACAACATGCGCACCATGCGCTACCTCAAGCGGGAGAAGCAGGAGAAGAAAGCCCGCGAGACCCTGGAGATCTACGCCCCGCTGGCCCACCGGCTCGGCATGAACACCATCAAGTGGGAGCTGGAGGACCTGGCCTTCGCCATCCTCTACCCCAAGATGTACGACGAGATCGTGCGGCTGGTCGCCGAGCGCGCCCCCAAGCGCGACGAATACCTCGCCATAGTGACCGACGAGGTCCAGGCCGATCTGCGCGCTGCCCGCATCAAGGCGACAGTCACCGGAAGGCCCAAGCACTACTACAGCGTGTACCAGAAGATGATCGTGCGGGGCAGGGACTTCGCCGAGATCTACGACCTGGTCGGGATCCGCATCCTCGTCGACACGGTGCGTGACTGCTACGCGGCGCTGGGCACCGTCCACGCGCGATGGAATCCGGTGCCGGGGCGCTTCAAGGACTACATCGCGATGCCCAAGTTCAACATGTACCAGTCGCTGCACACCACGGTGATCGGGCCGAGCGGCAAGCCCGTCGAACTGCAGATCCGTACGTTCGACATGCACCGCAGGGCCGAGTACGGCATCGCCGCGCACTGGAAGTACAAGCAGGAAGCCGTCGCGGGCGCCTCCAAAGTGCGCACCGACGTGCCCAGGAACACCGGCAAGGGCGCCGGCCAGGACACCGTCAACGACATGGCCTGGCTGCGCCAGCTGCTCGACTGGCAGAAGGAGACCGAGGACCCCAGCGAGTTCCTCGAGTCGCTTCGGTTCGACCTCTCGCGCAACGAGGTCTTCGTCTTCACGCCCAAGGGCGACGTCATCGCGCTGCCGGCGGGCGCCACCCCGGTCGACTTCGCCTACGCCGTGCACACGGAGGTCGGTGACCGGACGATAGGAGCGCGGGTCAACGGCCGGCTCGTCCCGCTGGAATCCACCCTGGACAACGGTGACCTGGTGGAGGTCTTCACCTCCAAAGCCGCGGGGGCCGGGCCCTCCCGCGACTGGCTGGGCTTCGTCAAGTCGCCGCGGGCGCGCAACAAGATCCGCGCGTGGTTCTCCAAGGAGCGCCGCGACGAGGCGATCGAGCAGGGCAAGGACTCCATCGCGCGGGCCATGCGCAAGCAGAACCTGCCCATCCAGCGCATCCTCACCGGCGACTCCCTGGTCACGCTGGCCCACGAGATGCGCTACCCGGACATCTCCTCGCTGTACGCGGCGATCGGCGAAGGCCATGTGGCCGCGCAGGGCGTCGTGCAGAAACTGGTGCAGGCGCTCGGCGGCGAAGAGGCAGCGAACGAGGACATCGCCGAGAGCACACCGCCCTCGCACGGCCGCAGCAAGCGCAGGGCCAACGCCGACCCCGGAGTGGTCGTCAAGGGCGTGGACGACGTCTGGGTGAAGCTCGCGCGGTGCTGTACGCCGGTTCCCGGCGACCCCATCATCGGGTTCGTCACCCGGGGCAGCGGCGTCTCCGTGCACCGTGCGGACTGCGTCAACGTGGACTCGCTCTCGCAGCAGCCCGAACGGATCCTCGAAGTCGAATGGGCGCCCACCCAGTCCTCGGTCTTCCTGGTCGCCATCCAGGTCGAGGCGCTCGACAGGTCACGTCTGCTCTCGGACGTCACCCGGGTTCTCTCCGACCAGCACGTCAACATCCTCTCGGCGGCCGTGCAGACCTCCCGCGACCGGGTCGCCACCTCACGCTTCACCTTCGAGATGGGGGACCCGAAGCACCTCGGGCACGTCCTGAAGGCCGTACGGGGCGTGGAGGGCGTCTACGACGTGTACCGGGTGACATCGGCCCGGCGCCCGTAGCACCCGCGCACAGAACGAAGGGCTCCCGTACCTGCCCGGTACGGGAGCCCTTCGTCGTGCCACGGAGCGGGCTGTCAGCCGCCGAACTCCTCCAGGCCCTTCAGCGCCTGGTCGAGCAGCGCCTGCCGGCCTTCGAGCTCACGCGCCAGCTTGTCCGCCCTGGCGTTGTTGCCCGACGCACGCGCCGCGTCGATCTGGGTGCGCAGTTTGTCCACGGCGTCCTGCAGCTGTCCCGTGAGCCCCGCGGCACGGGCCCGGGCCTCCGGGTTGGTGCGGCGCCACTCGGACTCCTCGGCCTCCTGCAGCGCGCGCTCCACGGTGTGCATCCGCCCCTCCACCTTCGGACGGGCGTCACGCGGTACGTGGCCGATCGCCTCCCAGCGCTCGTTGAGCGCACGGAAGGCGGCCCTCGACGCCTTGAGGTCCCTGACCGGGAGCAGCTTCTCGGCCTCGGTGGCGAGCTCCTCCTTCCGCGTGAGGTTCTCCGTCTGCTCGGCGTCACGCTCGGCGAACACGTCACCGCGCGCCGCGAAGAACACGTCCTGGGCGCCGCGGAAGCGGTTCCACAGGTCGTCCTCGGCCTCGCGCTGGGCGCGGCCCGCGGCCTTCCACTCGGTCATCAGATCGCGGTAGCGGGCCGCGGTGGCCCCCCAGTCGGTCGAGCCGGAAAGCGACTCGGCCTCCGTGACCAGCTTCTCCTTGGCCTTGCGGGCCTCCTCGCGCTGCGCGTCGAGCGAGGCGAAGTGCGCCTTGCGGCGCTTGGAGAACGCCGACCTGGCGTGCGAGAAGCGGTGCCACAGCTCGTCGTCGGACTTCCGGTCGAGCCGCGGCAGGCCCTTCCAGGTGTCCACCAGGGCCCGCAGCCGTTCTCCGGCCGAACGCCACTGGTCGCTCTTCGCCAGTTCCTCGGCCTCGACGACCAGCGCTTCCTTGGCGTGCTTCGCCTCGTCGGTCTGCTTGGCCTTCTGGACCTTGCGCTCCTCGCGCCGCGCATCGACCGTCGCGACGAGGGCGTCGAGCCGCACCCGCAGCGCGCCGAGATCGCCGACGGCGTGGTGGTCATCGATCTGCCCCCGCAGATGATCGATGGCGGTCTGGGCGTCCTTGGCCGAGAGATCGGTCGTCTTCACCCGCCGTTCCAGGAGGCCGATCTCGACGACCAGGCCCTCGTACTTGCGCTCGAAGTAGGCCAAAGCCTCCTCCGGAGAACCTGCCTGCCAAGAGCCGACGACCTTCTCGCCGTCGGCGGTACGCACGTATACGGTGCCTGTCTCGTCGACACGGCCCCACGGGTCGCTGCTCACAGCGCCTCCATCCACATGATGCCTGCGGGGACTGTGCGGCCCCCGGGCATCGTCCACAGTTTCTTCGGCCGGGCTGCATACGCCCCGCACACCGCCAACATAGGCGAACTGCGGGGCGGCTGTCCGCATCCGGCCCATCCGAATATCCCGGCTCAGGACTTGGCGACGGTGGCCTTCGTGACCGTGACGGCCTTCTTGGGGGCGCCGTCCTTGCTCCCACCGGCGACTCCGGCCTTGGCCACGTCCTTGACGGCCTTCAGGCCGGCGTCGTCCATCGTCCCGAACGGGGTGTACGTCGGAGGCAGCTTGCTGTCCTTGTAGACCAGGAAGAACTGGCTCCCGCCGGTGTGCGGCTGACCGGTGTTGGCCATCGCCACCGTGCCGGCCGGATACGTCACCGAACCGTCCGCGCCCGCCTTGCCGAGGGCGGTCAGGTTCTCGTCGGGGATCGTGTACCCGGGACCGCCCGAGCCGTCGCCCTTGGGGTCGCCGCACTGAAGTACGTAGATCCCGCTGGTCGTCAGCCGGTGGCACTTGGTGCCGTCGAAGAAGCCCTTGTCCGCGAGGTACTTGAAGGAGTTGACGGTGTGCGGGGTCTTCGCGGCATCCATCGCCAGTGCCACGGCGCCCCGGTTCGTCTTGAGGGTGAAGGTGTACTTCGCCTTCTTGTCGATCTTCATGGCGGGCTCGGGCGGCGCGGTGCTGCTCGCCGAGGGGGAAGCCGAGGGGGAAGCCCCCGCGTCCTTGCCCTCCGTGTTCTTGTCGCTCCGGAACGCACCCGCGCCATAGGCGATGGCGCCTGCCACGACCACCACGGCGACGGCCGATGCAATCACCGAATTGCGCCGGCGGGCCTTGCGCCGGGCCGTGACGCGGCGCTCCTGCTGCCGCTCGAACTTTTCCCTGGCGAGCTGGCGCCGCCGCTGATCGCTGCTGACCACCGGGTGTTCTCCCTCGTACGTGTGTCCTGGACCGGTCCGGGCTAGGCCGTACCGTATATGGGTTCGCTGTGTGATGAGGAGCGCCGGTAGGCTCTGATCCGCTGCAAACTCCCGCTGGACCGACATTTAAGGACGATCGTGCTGATTGCCGGGTTCCCCGCCGGGGCCTGGGGCACCAACTGTTATCTGGTGGCCCCCGCCGCAGGCGAGGAGTGCGTGATCATCGACCCGGGCCACCAGGCTGCCCAGGGAGTCGAGGACGCGCTCAGGAAGCATCGGCTCAAGCCCGTGGCGGTCGTTCTCACCCATGGCCATATCGACCACGTGGCATCGGTCGTTCCGGTGTGCGGAGCGCATGACGTACCGGCATGGATCCACCCCGCGGACCGCTACATGATGAGCGACCCGGAGAAGGGCATCGGCCGCTCCATCGGTATGCCGTTGATGGGCGAACTGACCGTGGGGGAGCCGGACGACGTCAAGGAGCTCGCCGACGGGGCCGAGCTGAGGCTGGCGGGACTGGAGATCGCCGTCTCGCACGCGCCGGGCCATACCAAGGGGTCGGTGACCTTCAGACTGCCCGAGGCGGAGGACATTCCGCAGATTCTCTTCTCGGGCGACCTGCTCTTCGCCGGCTCCATCGGACGCACCGACATGCCCGGTGGCGACCACTCCGAGATGCTCGAATCGCTGGCCCGTGTCTGCCTGCCGCTCGACGACTCGACCGTGGTGCTGCCCGGTCACAACGAGCAGACGACCATCGGCCGCGAGCGCGCCGGCAACCCGTTTCTGCGGGGCATGGCCGCTCCCCGACGAGGAATGTGACGACTTTCCGTGAGTACTTTCCAGGCGCCCAAGGGCACCTACGACCTGCTTCCGCCCTCCTCCGCGACCTTTCTCGCGGTGCGTGAGGCGATCGCCGCACCACTGAGGAGTTCGGGCTACGGCTACGTCGAGACGCCCGGTTTCGAGAACGTCGAGCTCTTCGCCCGTGGTGTCGGTGAGTCCACCGACATCGTGTCCAAGGAGATGTACGCCTTCGAGACCAAGGGCGGCGACCGTCTCGCGCTGCGTCCCGAGGGCACCGCTTCGGTGCTGCGCGCGGCGCTGGAGGCCAATCTGCACAAGGCCGGGAATCTGCCGGTCAAACTCTGGTACTCCGGCTCGTACTACCGCTACGAGCGCCCGCAGAAGGGCCGCTACCGCCACTTCTCGCAGGTCGGCGCGGAGGCCATCGGCGCGGAGGACCCGGCGCTGGACGCCGAGCTGATCATCCTGGCCGACCAGGCCTACCGTTCGCTCGGGTTGCGCAACTTCCGCATCCTGCTGAACTCGCTGGGGGACAAGGAGTGCCGTCCGGTCTACCGGGAAGCGCTCCAGGGTTTCCTGCGCGAGCTCGACCTGGACGAGGACACCCGGCGGCGGGCCGAGATCAACCCGCTGCGGGTGCTCGACGACAAGCGTGCCGAAGTGCAGAAGCAACTGTCCGGAGCGCCGGTGCTGCGGGACTACCTCTGCGACGCGTGCAAGGCGTACCACGAGTCGGTGCGTGAACTGATCACCGCGGCGGGTGTGGTGTTCGAGGACGACGAGAAGCTGGTGCGCGGCCTCGACTACTACACCCGCACCACCTTCGAGTTCGTGCACGACGGCCTCGGCTCGCAGTCCGCGGTCGGCGGCGGCGGACGCTACGACGGCCTCTCCGAGATGATCGGTGGTCCCGAACTGCCGTCGGTGGGCTGGGCGCTTGGTGTGGACCGTACGGTCCTGGCGCTCGAGGCGGAGGGCGTGGAGCTCGAACTTCCCTCCGCCACCAGTGTGTTCGCCGTGCCGTTGGGCGAGGAGGCGCGCCGGGTGCTGTTCGGTGTGGTCACCGGCCTGCGCAGGGCCGGGATCGCCGCCGACTTCGCCTTCGGCGGCCGGGGCCTGAAGGGCGCGATGAAGGCGGCCAACCGCTCCGGGGCCCGCTACACCGTCGTCGCGGGTGAACGTGATCTCGCCGAGGGTGTCGTGCAGCTGAAGGACATGGAGTCGGGGGAGCAGAGCGCGGTGCAGCTCGACGGCATTGTCGAAGCGGTCGCGGCACGACTGCGCTGACACCAGCAGGCGCCAGGGCCCGTACGGGGACAGCTCCGTACGGGCCTTCCGGCTACAGCAGCCCGAGCCGCATCGCGTTCGTCACCGCCGCCGTGCGGTCGTCGACCTCCAACTTGCCGAAGACCCGCAGCAGATGGGTCTTGACCGTGGACTCGCCGATGAAGAGACGACGGCCGATCTCGGCATTGGTGCATCCCTCAGCCACCAGACGCAGGACCGCGGTCTCACGCTCCGAAAGCCGCGGCCGCTCCGGCCTGCTGCGCAACTGGTCGACCAGCCGGGCGGCGACCGAGGGCGCAAGCACCGTCTCGCCCCGGGCTGCCGCCCGGACCGCGTCGGCCAGCTCGCCACGGGCGAGATCCTTGAGCAGATACCCGGCGGCCCCTGCTTCGACGGCTCGCAGGATGTCGCCGTCGGTCTCGTACGTCGTCAGAACGATCACTCGGCAGGGCAGCCCGGCCGCGGTCATTCTGCCGATCGACTCGGCTCCGCCACCGCCGGGCATCCGCAGGTCCATCAGCACGATGTCCGGGCGCAGTTCGGCCGACAGCGCCTCGGCCCGCGGCCCACTGGACGCCTCGCCGACGACTTCGAGATCCGGCTCGGCAGCCAGCATCCCGCGCAGCCCCTCCCGTACGACGGGATGGTCGTCGGCGAGCAGAATCCGGATCAACTGGGGCTCCTCAAGTTCACGGTGACGGTGGTGCCTGCCCCCGGTGCACTGCGGATCTCCGCGGTGCCGCCGACCTCGGCCGCGCGGGCCCGGAGTCCGCTGAGACCGTATCCCCGGCGCGGCGCCCGCGGGTCGAATCCGCAGCCGCAGTCGCTCACCGATACGGTGAGCGCGGTCTCGCCGTAGGCGAGGGTGACCGAGACGGGAACCGCGGAACCGGCGTGCTTGAGGGCGTTGGTCAGAGCCTCCTGGCAGGTGCGCAGGGCCACCACCTCGAGACCGGGCGGCAACTGCTGTACGGTCCCGGTCACCTCGACATCCGCCGGCGCCCCGGTCCGCTCCGCGTGGTGGCCGGCCAGCCGGCGTACCGCGTCGGGGAGCGAGCTGTCCGCCAGGTCCGCCGGTGCGCCACCGGCGACCAGGGCCCTGGCCTCGGCGAGGTTCTGGCGCGCGGTCGCGGCCATCAGTGCCAAATGGCCGCGGGCCCCCGGCACATCGTGGTCCACCTCCGCTTCCACCACCTGGATCAGCATCAGCAGACTCGTGAAGCCCTGCGCGAGGGTGTCGTGGATCTCGCGGGACATCCGCTGCCGCTCGGCGAGGGCGCCGTGAGCCGTGGAGAGCCTGGCGACCTCCTCGCGGCTGCTGTCCAGGTCCGCGATCAGCGCGGCTCGCTCCTTGCTCTGCTCGAGTACCCGGGTGATCCAGGTACCGAAGAACAGCGAGAAGACGAGCGAAGCCACCGCGAAGACGGTGTTGAAGAAGACGACCTGCCGCTCCGGATGCCAGAGCAGCGCCCAGCCGATCACCGGCGCGATGACGATCACCGAAAGCACCGCGAGGGCACGGCGCATCCGCAGCAGCATGAAGCACTGCGGGGCGAGCACGAAGGTGGCGAGACGGGTCTCGCCGACCAGCCACGAGGCGGGCAGGAAGAGCAGCACCGCCCCTGCCAGATAGATGAGCGCCCGGCGCTCGTCGTCGCCCTCGTCCATGATCACCTGGCGGCCGTACCGCAGATACCAGGGGGCCAGCAGGGCCAGGAGCACTGCCGACGCTGAACGCGTGGGCAGCGAAGGGGCCGACGTGCCGAGCACGAACACCTCGGTGACGGCCAGCAGGACCGCGAAGTACGCGTCCCACGGCAGGAACGTCCGCTCCCACACATGGGACGCCCGCGCCCCGGTCAAGCGTCGCGCCGGTTCTTCCACCGGAAAGTCAGTAGACACAGGACCAATCCTCCGGCGCACCAGGCGCCGAGCACCAGGGCGATCCTCCCGAACTCCCAGTCTCCGGCCTGTTCGAGGACGGCAGCGGAGTCCGGCAGGAACACACCGCGGAAGCCCTGGCACATCCATTTCAGCGGGAAGAAGGCGCTGATGTTGAGCAGCCAGTCGGGCACCGTACCGACCGGGATGTAGACCCCGGAGATGAACTGCAGGATCAGGAAGGGCAGCACGACCACCGAGCTCGCGCTCTTCCCCGACTTGGGGAGACTGCTGATCGCGATGCCGAGGAGGGCACAGGAGGTGAGCCCGAGAACGAAGATCCAGCCGAAGGTGAGCCAGGTCAGGGCGTCGGTCGGAAGGTCGAGACCGAAGAGGCCCGCGCCGGCGCCCAGCAGGATCGCCGTCTCGGCGAGCCCGGTGACCAGCACCATCCAGATCTTGCCGAGGAAGTACGCGGCCGGCGGCATCGGAGTGCCGCGGAGCCGGCGCAGCACCTTCTCGTCCCGCTCGATGGCGATCGAGATGCCCAGCGACTGGAAGCTGGTGGACATGATGCCCGCTGCGAGCATCCCGGCCGCGTAGAGCTGCGATGCGGTGATGCCGGCGCCCTCGACGTCGTCGCTGAAGATCGACGCGAACAGAGCGAGGAACACGACGGGGAAGGCGAAGGTGAAGATGACCTGGTCGCGCTGTCGGGCGAACTGCTTGAGTTCGAGCGCGCCCCGGCTCAGCCCGATGCTCCAGGCGCCGGGCAGCCTGCCGGACGTGGTGCGCGGTGAGGTATCGGTGGTCGTGGTGAGGGCGGTCATCGGGCGTTCTCCTGTCCGGTGAGGCGCAGATACACGTCCTCGAGCGTGGGGCGGCTGATTCTGAGGCCGGGGACCTCCCCTTCGAAGCGCTCCATGAGTGCGGCGACGGTACGGGTCGGCGTCGCTGTCCGCTCCTCGTGCCCGGCGCCGTCCGCCTCGGTCCACTCGACCGTGGCATCGGTTCCGTAGCGCTCACGCAGTGCGGCCGGCCGGCCCTCTGCGACGACCTGTCCGGCCGCGATCACCGCGAGCCGGTCGGCGAGCGCCTCGGCCTCCTCCAGGTAGTGGGTGGTGAGCACGATGGTGGTGCCCTCGGCGGCGAGCTGCCGGATCAGGTCCCAGAACTGGCGTCGCGCCGCCGGGTCGAACCCCGTCGTCGGCTCGTCGAGCAGCAGCAGTTCGGGCCCGCCTATCACTCCGAGCGCCACGTCGAGCCTGCGCCGTTGTCCGCCCGAGAGACTCTTGATACGGCTGTCGGCCTTCGCGCCGAGACCGACCAGGTCGATGACGTCGTCCGCACTCCGAGGTTTCGGGTAATAACGGGCGAAATGGCTCACCGTTTCGCGGACCGTCAACTCCGCGGGCGCCGATTCGTCCTGCCAGACAATTCCGACACGTGATCGCCACGTACGGTTCCCGGCGGCCGGATCGGTGCCGAGAACGGACACCTCGCCTGCGTCCCGGGACCGGTGGCCCTGCAGGATTTCCACCGTGGTGCTCTTGCCCGCCCCGTTGGGGCCGAGAATGCCGAAGACCTCTCCCTGCCGAATGCCCAGGTCCAGGCCGTCTACTGCGGTCACTTCGCCGTACTGCTTGCGAAGTCCGCGTACTTCCACCGCGAGTGCTGTCATGACGACGAGTCTTCCGGGGCACTGAACGGATGGGTACGGCCAGGCGTACATCCTTATGTCCATCGAACGGTGGACAGCCCCCGCGGTGCGGCACAATAGGGCCCGCCCAGCAGGTCTCAGGAGCGATGGATCGGCACTATGACGACGACGGTGATCGAGGACGTGTCCGCACAGCAGGATGGGAAAACCGGTGGTGGCCGCGGGCTCGCCTGGCTACTGGTCATCACCGGTGCCGCCGGGCTGCTCGCGGCGTGGGTCATCACCCTTGACGAGTTCAAACTGCTCAAGGACCCCGGTTTCACACCGGGCTGCAGCATCAATCCGGTGCTGTCCTGCGGCAACATCATGAAGAGTGCCCAGGCATCGGTGTTCGGATTCCCCAACCCGATGCTCGGTCTCGCCACCTACTCGGTGGTGATCTGTGTCGGGCTGAGCCTGCTGGCGGGCGGCCGTTTCGGCCGCTGGTACTGGCTCTCGTTCAACGCCGGCTGTCTCTTCGGGGTCGGGTTCGTGACCTGGCTCCAGTTCGAGTCGCTGTACTCGATCAACGCGCTCTGCCTCTGGTGCTGCCTCGCCTGGGTCGGCACCATCACGCTGTTCTGGTACGTCACCTCGCACAACATCCGTAACCGGCAGCTGCCTGCCCCGTTCTGGCTGCGGAGCTTCCTGGACGAGTTCACCTGGGTGCTCCCCGTGGTGCACATCGGCATCATCGGCATGCTGATCCTGACCCGCTGGTGGAGTTTCTGGACCGGCTGACGGTCCGGCGTCCCGGGTCCGGGACAGCGGGCGGAGCCGGCGGTGTTGTCAGTGGCGTGACATAGGGTTTTGTGCGTGGAACCCGATCTGTTCACCGCCGCAGCCGAAGAGCGCCAGGAGAAGGACCCGTCCAGCAGCCCCCTTGCCGTACGGATGCGTCCGCGCACCCTCGACGAGGTGGTCGGTCAGCAGCATCTGCTGAAACAGGGCTCGCCGCTGCGCAGGCTGGTCGGTGAGGCCGGGGGTGGTCCCGCGGGGCCGTCGTCGGTGCTGCTCTGGGGGCCGCCCGGCATCGGCAAGACGACGCTCGCCTACGTCGTGAGCCAGGCGACGCAGAAGCGTTTCGTCGAGCTCTCGGCCATCACGGCGGGGGTCAAGGAGGTGCGGGCCGTCATCGACGGTGCCCGTCGCGCCTCGGGCGGATACGGCAAGGAGACGGTCCTTTTCCTGGACGAGATCCACCGATTCAGCAAGGCGCAGCAGGATTCGCTGCTGCCCGCGGTGGAGAACCGCTGGGTCACCCTCATCGCCGCGACCACCGAGAACCCGTACTTCTCGATCATCTCCCCGCTGCTCTCGCGCTCCTTGCTGCTCACCCTGGAATCGCTCACCGACGACGATCTCCGGGCGCTGCTGCGCCGGGCGCTGACCGAGGAGCGCGGCCTCGGCGGCGCGGTCACCCTGCAACAGGATGCCGAGGCGCATCTGCTGCGGATCTCCGGCGGTGACGCGCGCCGCGCGCTCACCGCGCTCGAAGCCGCGGCCGGGGCCGCGATGGCCAAGTCCGAGCCGGAGATCAGCCTGGAGACCGTGGAGGAGACCGTCGACCGCGCGGCGGTGACGTACGACCGGGACGGCGATCAGCACTACGACGTGGCCAGCGCCCTGATCAAGTCGATCCGTGGCTCGGACGTGGATGCCGCACTCCACTATCTGGCTCGCATGATCGAGGCGGGGGAGGATCCGAGGTTCATCGCCCGCCGGCTGATGATCTCGGCGAGCGAGGACATCGGGCTGGCCGACCCGGCCGCTCTTCCCACCGCCGTCGCCGCCGCCCAGGCGGTGGCACTGATCGGCTTCCCCGAGGCCGCGCTCACCCTGAGCCACGCCACCATCGCGCTGGCCCTCGCACCCAAGTCGAACACCGCCACCATGGCGATCTCCGCCGCCCGGGCGGATGTGCGCGACGGACTGGTGGGCCCGGTCCCCGCGCATCTGCGCGACGGCCATTACAAGGGCGCGGCCAAGCTCGGTCACGCCCAGGGCTACGTCTATCCGCACGATGTTCCGGGCGCGATCGCCGCCCAGCAGTACGCGCCGGACGCCGTGCACGGCAAGCGTTACTACGAGCCCACGAGGTACGGCGCCGAGGCGCGCTACGCGGATGTCGTGGAGAAGGTGCGCGAGCGGCTGGCGGGCGAGGGCGCCGAAGGGCGCCGGTGACCGCCGCGGTCAGCGGCCCTCGCCCAAGGAGCCGAAGAGGCTGTGCATGGCCCGGCGCAGTCCGGTCACATCGCGCACGGGCTCCGTGAAGTCGAAGCGCACGTCGAAGCTCCCGTCCCCGGTGAACCGCACCCGGAGGCCGAACCTGTCGAGTGCCACCGGTACCGCCGACCGCACGTGCGAGGCCCGCGCACCGAGCAGCCCGCGCAGCTCACACAGCTGCTCGCCGTGTGCGGCGTGCAGGTGCTGAAGCAGCTCGGCCTCGTGCCGGGAGAGCGGATCGGCGCAGGCCCCGGCGAGATCCTCAGGGTCCACGGCGGCCGGACCCCACAGATCGTCGACATGGATGTCGCCGGCCTCGAGCCGGAGCATCATCAGGCCCGCCGCCGCCCTGCCCGGGACGGTCGTGAGCCATCCCGACACCCAGGCCCGGCCCCGGATACGGTTCGGCATGGCGACCGGCGCGACATCCGTGATTTCCAGCACCGCCGCGAGTTCATCGCCCTGGGCGTGTGTGGCGGCCCGTACCACCGCTGAATCGGCCGGAAACAGCAGATACAGTTCGCCGTCCTGGCCCAGTGTCCGGCTGCGCGGCATCAGCTGATCGGTCCGGGCGCCTTCCACCCCGGTCACGAGCAGTACGGCCGAGCAGGTACTCTGTACGAGAGTTCGTGTGCGCTCGGCTGCTGACGGCATCCGGGCGGTTTCAAGTCCGCTGGGACGCGGCTGACCACGATCTGATCGGACCTCCGTCGTGTCGACGCCTTGGGCGTCGGCCTTCTTCGTGCTGTCCGTGATGTGACTGGTGTTCCCCGGACGCGACATGCGATCTCCTTGAGTAAGGTGAGCCTAACCTAACCCAACCATGGAGGTTTGGAGAACGTGCCTAACCAGTCGCGTCCCAAGGTCAAGAAGTCTCGCGCGCTCGGTATCGCGCTGACGCCGAAGGCTGTCAAGTACTTCGAGGCCCGTCCGTACCCGCCGGGCGAGCACGGCCGTGGCCGCAAGCAGAACTCGGACTACAAGGTCCGTCTGCTCGAGAAGCAGCGTCTGCGCGCCCAGTACGACATCAGCGAGCGCCAGATGGCGCGTGCCTACGACCGCGCCAAGAAGGCCGAAGGCAAGACGGGCGAGGCGCTGGTCGTCGAGCTCGAGCGCCGCCTCGACGCGCTGGTCCTGCGTTCGGGCATCGCCCGCACCATCTACCAGGCCCGCCAGATGGTCGTCCACGGCCACATCCAGGTCAACGGTGGCAAGGTCGACAAGCCGTCGTTCCGTGTCCGCCCCGACGACGTCGTGTCGGTCCGTGACCGCAGCCGCGACAAGGTCCCCTTCCAGGTCGCCCGTGAGGGTGGCTACGACACCGAGGGTGAGACCCCGCGCTACCTCCAGGTGAACCTGAAGGCCCTGGCCTTCCGCCTGGACCGTGACCCGAACCGCAAGGAAATCCCGGTCATCTGTGACGAGCAGCTGGTCGTCGAGTACTACGCCCGCTGATCCGGTCGTACCTCGCGCTTGAGCGTTTTGGCCCGTCGTCCCCCCGCCCCTTCCGGAGCGGGGGACGGCGGGTCTTCGCGTACCGGTCCGCGCAGCGCCCTGGCGACGGCCGCGTCGGGTGTCATCCGTGAACCCTCGGCGACGGCTGCCTCGTAGGACCTCGCGCCCAGTTGCTCACGAGCCTGCTTCTCGCAGCTGAGGTGCGGCGCGTTGTAGTACTTCGAACCGAAGAGCGGCAGCCCGACGGAGCCCCAGATCTCTCCGGCCGCGCCCTGCAACAGCGCCGCCTCGGCCGGCTCGCCGCCCTCCAGGGTGAGCAGCGCGATGAGTTCGAGCGCCAGCACCGTACCGAGCAGGTCGTGGAACGTGTGGCTGATCGTGACGCATTCGGCGAGCAGTTCCCTGGCCCGGCCCCTGTGCCCCTCGGCCCAGGACTGGAAGGCCAGCACATACAGCGCGTAGGACTGTGCCCAGCGCTCACCGTGGTCCTCGCAGACCGCCACGACCTCGTGGCAGATCGCTGCCGCCTCCTCGAGACCGCCCCTGAAGCCCACCGCCATCGCCAGCTCGATCTGTCCCATCAGCACATTGCTGTTGAGTTCACCGATCTCCCGGTACCTGCCGACCGCCGAGCGCAGCAGTTCCTCCGCTCGCGCCATGTCGTCGGTGACCAGCGCGAGACAGCCCGTCCGGTGCACCGCATAGGCGGCGGCGGTCGCGTTACCGGTGCGCTCCGCGGATTCACGGCACTCCTGCAGGGCGGCGACCGCGGCGATCGGGTCGCCCTGGAGCACCGCCACATAGCCCAGCACCCACAACGCCTTGAGCCGCGACGTACCGCTCCCGGCCTCCGCTTCCAGCACCTGGGTCAGCCAGTGCCGCCCCTCGGCCAGCCGCCCGCAGCCGGCCCAGTAGAACCAGAGCGTCCCCGCCAGATACTGCGCCAGATGCACGTCGTCGGGCTGGTCGAGGCAGAACTCCATCGCGCCGCGCAGATTGGGCAGCTCACACTCGACACGGGCCGCGACCGAGGCCTGACGGGGGCTGAACCAGTCGAGCTCGCACCAGGTCGCGAGCCCGAGGAACCAGTCGCGGTGCCGGCGCCGCAGCCGCTCCGCGTCACCCGTCGCGTCGAGCCAGTCGGAGCCGTACTCCCTGACGGTGTCCAGCATCCGGTACCGGATGCCGGCCGCCGTCTCCTCGCGGATCACGACGGACTGCGCCAGCAGCTCCTCCAGCTCGTCCAGGACGCGGCGGGAGGGCAGATCGGATCCGGAGCAGACGTACTCCGCGGCCTCCAGGTCGAACTGTCCGGCGAAGACCGAGAGCCGTGCCCACAGGAGCCGTTGCCGCGCGGTGCACAGCTCATGGCTCCAGCCGATGGCGGTGCGCAGGGTCCGGTGGCGCGGCAGCGCGCTGCGGCTGCCGCCGGTGAGCAGCCGGAACCGGTCATCGAGTCTGGCCAGCAACTGTTCGACGGAGAGCGCCCGCATCCGGCCGGCGGCGAGCTCCAGAGCGAGCGGGATCCCGTCCAGCCGCCGGCACAGCTCCTGCACCTTCGCGCCTGCGTCGGCTCCGGCCCCGCCGTCGTCCTCGGCGAGCCGGAATCCGGGCCGGCCGGCCGCGACCCGGTCGGCGAACAGCCGGACCGCGTCCATGTCACGCATCGGGGCCAGCGCCAGTTCCGTCTCGCCGTCGATCCGCAGGGGCCGGCGGCCCACGGCGAGCACCTGCAGCCGCGGCGCCCGGCGGAGCAGTTCGAGCAGCATGTCCGCGCAGGCGTCGACCAGGAACTCGAAGCCGTCGATCACCAGGAGCGCCCGGCGCCCGGCGAGGTGTTCCGTCAGCACTTCGCGCGGCGGTCTGCTGGTGTGATCGGTCAGTTCGAGTGCGGCGACGACCGCGTGCTCCAGCAGCGCCGGATCGCGCAGGGAGGAGAGCTCGGCCAGCCAGACACCGTCGCCGTACCGTTCCTTCAGCCCTCTCGCGGCATGGGTCGCGAAGCGGCTCTTGCCCACCCCGCCGACGCCGGTCACGGTGACCAGACGTGACGCGTCCAGAAGCCCCTCCAGCACGGTGAGCTCGGCGGAGCGCCCCACGAAGCGGTTGAGCTCCGCAGGGAGATTGCCCGGGCCATTGCCGCCAGGGCCGGTACCGCGGTGACCGGACGAGTCGCTTCGCATGGAACACGGAGAGTACTGGGAGGTAAGCAGTACGTACAATTCGATCCCTGAAGTGATCCCCCACGCGACCGTAATCCGGTACGGGGGCCGTGTTCTGGCGCGATAGGCTCGGACAACCAAAATCCGACGTGACTTCCGACGACCAGAGAGCGGTGCAACGTGTCCGGTGGAGAGGTGGCCGGCATCCTGGTGGCAGTCTTCTGGGCGATCCTGGTCTCCTTCCTGGCCGTGGCGCTGGTCAGGCTGGCGCAGACGCTCAGGGCGACCACCAAGCTCGTGGCGGACGTGACCGATCAGGCGGTTCCGCTGCTCGCCGACGCTTCGGCGGCCGTGCGCTCGGCGCAGACCCAGCTCGACCGGGTCGACGCGATCGCGACGGACGTCCAGGAGGTCACGTCGAACGCCTCGGCGCTCTCCACGACCGTCGCCTCGACGTTCGGCGGGCCGCTGGTGAAGGTCGCGGCCTTCGGCTACGGCGTGCGCAGGGCTCTGGGGCGCCGGGCCGGCGACGAGCCGGGGCGTCCGGGCCGGCCGGTGATCGTCGGCCGCACGGTACCGGCCGCACGGCGTAGGAAGCGGAAGGGCTGACGCTGCAATGTTCCGCCGTACGTTCTGGTTCGCCACCGGCGCCGCAGCCGGCGTGTGGGCCACCACCAAGGTCAACCGCAAGATCAGGGCTCTGAGCCCGGAGAGCCTCGCGGCGCAGGCGGCGAACAAGGCCGTCGACGCCGGACACCGGCTCAAGGAGTTCGCCATCGATGTCCGGGCCGGGATGGCCCAGCGCGAGGCGGAGCTGGGCGAGGCGCTCGGCATCGAGGCGGCGCCCGCCCCCGAACTCGCAGCGCGGCGGCGATTCGCCGCCATCGAACACATCGTCACCGAACACACCGGCGTCAAACGCACCGATGCCGGACACCCCAGGCATACGCACAACCGGAATGAGGACCACTGATGGAGTCGGCCGAGATTCGCCGCCGCTGGCTGAGCTTCTTCGAGGAGCGCGGTCACACCGTCGTCCCTTCGGCGTCGCTCATCGCGGACGACCCGACTCTGCTGCTTGTCCCCGCGGGCATGGTCCCCTTCAAGCCGTACTTCCTCGGCGAGGCCAAGCCGCCGGCCCCGAGGGCCACCAGCGTGCAGAAGTGCGTGCGCACACCGGACATCGAAGAGGTCGGCAGGACCACCAGGCACGGCACGTTCTTCCAGATGTGCGGAAACTTCTCCTTCGGCGACTACTTCAAGGAAGGCGCCATCGGTTACGCCTGGGAGCTGCTCACCGGCTCCGTGGCCGACGGTGGTTACGGTCTCGACCCCGAGCGGCTGTGGATCACGGTCTACCTCGACGACGACGAGGCCGAGCAGATCTGGCGCGACAAGATCGGCGTACCGGCGGAGCGCATCCAGCGCCTCGGCAAGAAGGACAACTTCTGGTCCATGGGCGTTCCCGGCCCCTGCGGTCCGTGTTCCGAGATCAACTACGACCGCGGTCCTGAGTTCGGCGTGGAGGGCGGCCCCGCCGTCAACGACGAGCGCTATGTGGAGATCTGGAACCTGGTCTTCATGCAGTACGAGCGGGGCGCCGGCGACGGGAAGGAGGACTTCCCTATCCTCGGCGACCTGCCCTCCAAGAACATCGACACCGGCCTCGGCCTCGAACGCCTGGCGATGATCCTGCAGGACGTGCGGAACCTGTACGAGATCGACACCTCGCAGGTAGTCATCGACAAGGCCACCGAGCTGACCGGTGTCCGTTACGGCGCCGAGGAGAAGTCGGACGTCGCGCTGCGCGTCGTCACCGACCACATGCGTACCTCCGTGATGCTCATCGGCGACGGGGTCACACCCGGCAACGAGGGCCGCGGCTATGTGCTGCGGCGCATCATGCGCCGCGCCATCCGCAACATGCGGCTGCTCGGTGCCACCGGACCCGTCGTCGCCGACCTGGTCGACGTGGTGATCAGCACCATGGGGCAGCAGTACCCGGAGCTGATCACCGACCGCAAGCGCATCGAGACAGTCGCCCTCGCCGAGGAGGCCGCCTTCGTCAAGACCCTGAGGGCCGGCACCAATATCCTCGACACCGCGGTGAGCGACACCAAGGCCACCGGCGGTCAGGTGCTCGCCGGCGAGAAGGCCTTCCTGCTCCACGACACCTGGGGCTTCCCGATCGACCTCACCCTGGAGATGGCCGCCGAACAGGGCCTCTCGGTGGACGAGGACGGGTTCCGCCGTCTGATGAAGGAGCAGCGGGACCGGGCCAAGGCCGACGCCAGAGCCAAGAAGACCGGCCACGCCGATCTCTCCGCATACCGCCAGGTGGCCGACAGCTCCGGCTCGACGGAGTTCACCGGATACACCTCCACCGAGGGTGAGTCGACCATTGTCGGCCTGCTCGTCGACGGGGTGCCCTCGCCGGCCGCCACCGAGGGCGACGAGGTCGAGATCGTCCTGGACCGGACCCCGTTCTACGCCGAGGGCGGTGGCCAGCTCGCCGACACCGGCCGTATCAAGCTGTCTTCGGGTGCTGTCGTCGACATCCGGGACGTCCAGCAGCCGGTCCCCGGCGTGTCGGTCCACAAGGGTGCGGTCCAGGTCGGCGAGGTGACTGTCGGCGCCTCCGCCTACGCCGTCATCGATCTGCGCCGCCGCCGGGCCATCGCCCGCGCGCACAGCGCCACCCATCTGACCCACCAGGCGCTGCGCGACGCTCTCGGGCCGACCGCCGCCCAGGCCGGTTCGGAGAACTCGCCGGGCCGCTTCCGGTTCGACTTCGGCTCTCCCAACGCCGTACCCGGCACCGTCCTCACCGATGTCGAGCACAAGATCAATGACGTGCTCGCCCGTGAACTCGACGTCCAGGCCGAGGTCATGTCCATCGACGAGGCCAAGAAGCAGGGCGCCATCGCCGAGTTCGGTGAGAAGTACGGCGAGCGGGTGCGGGTCGTCACCATCGGCGATTTCTCCAAGGAACTGTGCGGCGGTACGCACGTCCACAACACCGCCCAGCTGGGTCTGGTGAAGCTGCTCGGCGAATCCTCGATCGGATCCGGCGTACGCCGGATCGAGGCTCTGGTCGGGGTGGACGCCTACAACTTCCTGGCCAGGGAGCACACCGTGGTCGCCCAGCTCCAGGAGCTGGTCAAGGGACGTTCCGAGGAGCTTCCCGAGAAGATCTCCGGCATGCTCGCCAAGCTCAAGGACGCCGAGAAGGAGATCGAGAAGTTCCGCGCGGAGAAGGTCCTGCAGGCTGCCGCCGGACTCGCCGCGGGCGCCAAGGACGTACGCGGTGTCGCCGTGGTCACCGGCCAGGTGCCGGACGGCACCGGCGCCGACGACCTGCGCAGGCTGGTCCTCGACGTCCGCGGGCGGATCAGCAATGACCGCCCGGCCGTGGTGGCTCTCTTCACCACCGCCAACGGCCGCCCGCTGACGGTCATCGCCACCAACGAGTCCGCCCGTGAGCGCGGGCTCAAGGCCGGGGAGCTGGTCCGCACGGCCGCCAAGACCCTGGGGGGCGGCGGTGGCGGCAAGCCCGACGTCGCCCAGGGCGGAGGCCAGAACCCGGACGCCATCGGTGACGCGGTGGCCGCCGTCGAGCGCCTGGTCGGAGAGACGGCCTGATGCGACGCGGCCGCCGACTGGCGATCGATGTCGGGGATGCCCGTATCGGGGTCGCCTCGTGCGACCCCGACGGGGTCCTCGCCACCCCGGTGGAGACCGTCCCGGGACGTGATGTCCCGGCCGCGCACCGGCGGCTGAAGCAGCTGGTGGAGGAGTACGAACCGATCGAGGTCGTCGTCGGCCTGCCTCGCTCCCTCAACGGGGGCGAGGGACCGGCGGCCGCCAAGGTCCGTGGCTTCGCCCAGGAGTTGGCTCGCGGGATCGCGCCCCTTCCTGTACGACTGGTTGACGAGAGGATGACCACAGTCACAGCGACCCAGGGACTGCGCGCCTCGGGCGTAAAATCCAAGAAGGGTCGTTCCGTCGTCGACCAGGCCGCGGCGATCGTGATTCTGCAGAACGCACTCGAGTCCGAACGGGTCTCGGGCAAGGCCGCTGGTGAGGCCGTCGAAGTGGTTGTCTGATCGCAGTACGGTAACGTTCCGCGCCATGCGACAGTGTGTGAACAGCTGCCGCACAGCAAAAAGAGGCGGACCGTCCGGAGGCCTCGCGGCTCTAGGGGACCGATGACTGAGTATGGCCGGGGCGCAGGCTCCGAACCGTGGGATCCCGAGGACCCGTTGTACGGGGACCAGGGATGGGGAGGTCAGCAGGACCCCTCCGGCCGGCCGCCGTACGACGGCCGCCGGCAGTATCCGCAGGAGCAGCAGCAGTACGACCAGTACGGCAACCCGGTCCCCTCGCAGCCGCAGGACCCGTACCAGCAGCACTACCAGCAGGACCAGGCCTACCAGCAGGGCCAGTCGTATCCCCAGGGTCAGTCGTACCCCCAGCACCAGACGTATCAGCAGGGCCAGTATCCGGAGCAGCAGGGCCAGCAGTACCCGCAGCAGCAGACGTACCAGCAGCAGGGCCAGCAGGGTCAGTACCAGCCGCAGGATCCGTACCAGCAGCAACAGCAGAATCAGCAGGCTCAGTACAACGGCTGGAACACCGGTCAGCAGTCCGGAGGGCCGTACGGGTCACCGCAGGGTGACCCGTACGGCGCACAGCAGACGAACTACGCCGGCGACACCCCTGACTACTACCGGACGCCCGAGGCCTACCCGCCACCGCAGCCCCCGGACCGCCGCGATGAGTGGCAGCAGCCGGCCCCGGAACCCGAGGCGGAGCCCGAGCCCGAGCCGGAGACGCATCCTTTCTTCACCGGCGCGGACGGCCCCGGTGACAGGGACGACCGTGACTACGACGACGACCCGGGCGAGACCCGGGAGGACACCCGCGACCGCCGCGGCAAGAACAAGCCCAAGAAGCGTCGCAGCGGCTGCGCATGCGCCGTGGTCGCGGCAGTGCTGGTCGGTGGTGTCGGCGGGGCCGGCTACTACGGGTACGACTACTGGCAGAGCCGTCATGCGCCCGCGCCCGACTTCACGGGCGTGGGCACCACCCCCGTGCAGGTCGAGGTGCCCGCGGGAACGGGCATCGGCGGCATCGGGCGCATCCTGAAGCAGAAGGGTGTCGTCAAGAGTGTCGACGCCTTTGTCTCGGCGGCCAACGGCAAGTCCCTCCAGGCCGGGGTGTACTCGCTGAACCAGCAGATGTCCGCGGCGAACGCGGTCACCGCGATGGTCGACCCGAAGAGCCTCAATGTGATCATCGTCCCGCCCGGCACGCGGGACAAGGTGGTCTACGCGGCCATCGACGCGAAGCTCAAACTGAAACCCGGGACCACTCAGGCGATCGCCAAGGCGAAGGCCGACGACCTGGGCCTGCCCAGCTGGGCCAAGGGCCACAAGGAGCTCAAGGACCCGCTGGAAGGATTCCTCTACCCGGCGAGCTACCCGGCCGGCGAACAGATGAAGCCGGAGGACATCCTGAAGAAGATGGTCGGCCAGGCGGACGAGGCGTACGGCAAGGAGGATCTCGAGGGCGCGGCGAAGAAGCTGGGACTGAAGGATCCGTTCCAGGTCATCACGGTGGCGAGCCTGGTCCAGGCCGAGGGCAAGTACAAGCATGACTTCGACAAGGTCTCGCGCGTCGTCTACAACCGTCTGAAGCCGAACAACACGGAGACGGTCGGCCGGCTCGAGTTCGACTCCACGATCAACTACGTGCGGAAGCAGAGCACGCTGGATGTCGGCAGCGTGGACGCTCTGCGGAGGATCAAGGATCCGTACAACACGTACGACATAAAGGGTCTGCCCCCGGGCCCCATCGGCAACCCGGGTCCGGACGCCCTGCACTCCGCGCTCCACCCGACCCCCGGCCCCTGGTACTACTTCGTGTCGGTGACCGAGAACAAGACCGTGTTCGCCGTGACCAACGCGGAGCAGAACCGGAACCGCGCGAAATACGAGAAGCAGCAGGAGAAGTCCGGCCAGTGACCCACATCAAGCGGGCGGCCGTGCTCGGTTCGCCCATCGCGCACTCGCTCTCCCCGGTCCTGCACCGTGCCGCATACCGGGCGCTGGACCTCGAGGGGTGGACGTACGACCGCTTCGAGATCGACGAGTCGGGCCTCCCCGGCTTCGTCGGGACGCTCGACGCGTCCTGGGCCGGGCTCTCACTGACCATGCCGCTCAAGCGGGCGATCCTTCCGCTGCTGGACGAAGTCAGCCCGACCGCCGCTTCGGTCGAGGCGGTCAACACCGTGGTCCTCACCGAGGACGGCCGCCGTCTGGGGGACAACACCGACATCCCCGGCATGATCGCCGCCCTGCGCGAGAGGGGCGTGCAGAAGGTGGACACCGCCGCCGTGCTCGGCGCGGGTGCCACCGCCTCGTCGGCACTGGCCGCCCTCTCGAAGATCTGTGCCGGCCCGGTCACCGCCTATGTGCGCAGCACGGCCCGTGCCGCGGAGATGCGGGGCTGGGGCGAGCGGCTCGGGGTGGACGTGCGCACCGCCGACTGGGCTGAAGCGGCCGAAGCGCTGCATGCGCCGCTGGTCGTCTCGACCACCCCGGCCGGTGCCACCGATGCGTTGGCCGCGGCGGTTCCCGATGCGCCGGGCACGCTCTTCGACGTCCTCTACGACCCGTGGCCGACCTCGGTCGCCACGGCCTGGGCTGCACACGGCGGGGCCGTCGTCGGGGGCCTCGATCTGCTCGTGCACCAGGCGGTGCTGCAGGTGGAACAGATGACAGGGCGAGCACCCGCCCCCCTGTCCGCGATGCGCGAAGCGGGGGAACAGGCGCTCGGAGCACGCTGAGAGCGGCTTCCCGGATCAGCCGCGGCGCCGGAGGGCGATGGCTGTGTCAGCGGTGTAGTCCTGGGTCCAGGTGCGGCCGGTGTCCGACCTCCAGGTCACCTGAGTCGTGGCGCCGGCGGGCCTGACGCGGTCCACCGTCATCGAGCGTTCACCGGCCCTCACATCGCCGCGGCGCAGCTCTCGCGCCTCGACCGTGACCGGCTCGGCCGGTTCGGCGCGCTCCGCCTCTTCGGCGGCGCGCATCAGGGCGGCCGCGAGCTCGCGTGCCTGGGCGGGGGTGTACCTCAGGACCCGTTCCCCGTCCGTGGCCGTCGGCGGGGCGGTGAGCCGCACCCCTTCGGGGCCGCCCCGCACTGTCAGAGCGGCCCCGCCATCGGACTCCAGTCGCATCGTCTCTCCTCGGCTGCCTGCCGGCTCAGTGCAGCCTGAGGCTTTCCGGCGGACCCAGATAGCTGGGTTTGAGACCGCCGGTGTCCACCACCAGGTTCTGCAGGACCACCGTCGGGTCCACCATCCAGAATTTCAGCACATGCGCACCGGGCCGGCCCACGTGGTGGGTGGTGCTGGTGACATTGACGTTGTCCGAGGTGTTCCGCGCCCACTGGGCGTTCATGGTGCCGTCGTCGGCCCCGGTCACCTCGGTGATGTTCACGGTCTGCGGTGCGTCCCCGTCGAAGGAGACGGCGTACTTCAGCCCGTCCGACGCCAGGGCGTCATTGCGCGGCGAGAGATACGCCCACACGGTCACCGGGCCCGTGGTGAACAGGGTGAGACGGTACTCCAGCCTGGGTGAGGTGGCGCCGGGCGTCTGCCGGGCCGCCGTCACGGGGAACGGCTCCATACCGGATCCGGTGCGTCCGATGTGCGGGATCCGCTGCCAGGTGATGCCCCCGCTGCCGACGGACCGGGTGTAGTGGTCGGCCTCGATGGACACGTAGCCGTTGGCCTCGACGAACCCCGATAGCTGCGAGCGGCGCACCGTGGGGTTGTCGATCACGGCCTGCACGGTCACCTCGGCTCCCCGCGGCCCCGACACCTTCACCGGGACCCTGGTGGTGCCGCCGGGCGCTCGTGACCAGTCGACCCGCAGGGTGATCCTTTCCTGCTTCTCCACCTGTCCGCGGGGGCGGTCGGCGGTCAGCCAGGGGACTCCCGTACGGACGCTGTAGCCGAAGGCGCCGGTGCCACGGTTGAACACCTCGATGTACTGCGCCGGCTGGCTCTGGTACGGGCTGAAGGCGGGCAGCACCGCAGCACTCCGCTCCTTCGGCCACCAGGCTTCCGAGCCGTCGATCGCGACACCCATCCCGGCGGCCGCCGGAAGGCCGATGCGTCTGACGGCGGGGAAGAGCACATCCTTGAGCGCGACGTTGTCGAGCTCCGGTTGCTGCCAGGGGGCGTTGGGCCCGTAGCGCGCCACATCGCCGTAGTCGATGTGCGGCTGGGTCTGGAATCCGGCCCATTTTCCGCCGGCCACCCGGGTGTTGAAGCGGTCGGCGAGCGCGAGGTCGTCGGCGAGACGGGCCTCGGCTGTCGCTGCCAGATCGTTGGTGAGGGCCCTGCCCTGCGCCGCGTAGTGCAGGTTGAGGAATTCGGCCTCGCGCAGCGCGTAGAGATTCGCGGTGGCCTGCACCTCGTATCCGACCAGTTCGAACCAGGCGTCCTGGGTGGAGTCAGGCAGCTTCCTGCCGATCAGTTCGGCCGCCGCGCCGAGCCGCTGCCACTCCGACGTCACCCGCTCCAGCTCCCGGTAGTCGGTGAGGCTGAAGGGCGTGGCCTGATCGTCCTGGACGACGGCCGAAGAGTCCTTCGCCGGGTCCTTGGCCGGGTCCAGGGTGATCTTCCGGTTGAGCAGTTCGGGCTTGCGGCGTGACTGCAGCTGGGCGTATGTGCTGAGCACCGACGCCACCGCGGCGGCCTGCTGCTCCCCGAAGTTCTGCCTGGCGTACTGCTCCTCCCACTCCGGGATGCACTCCAGGGTCCAGCGGCCGGGGTCCCAGGCGTAGTCGAGGAAGAACTGGGTGGCCGCCTCGTTGCCCTTGAGATCGCCGGCGTTGGTGATCCAGAGCCCGTTGTTGCCGTAGGCGACGGACTGGTGCAGCTGGTCCCACAGGTTGGGCAGCGAAGTGGTGTCCACCCACTTGTAGTTGCGGCCCACCCCGACGTAGTCGAAGTGGTAGTAGAGGCCGTAACCGCCGCTGCGCGGGTCCTTCCGCAGATCGGGCAGCTTACGGATGTTGGCCCAGTTGTCGTCGGTGAGCACGACGGTGACGTCGTCGGGGACCCGCAGCCCGCGGTCCCAGTAGCGCTGTACCTCCTTGTAGAGGGTCCACACCTGGGGGATCGTGGTGATGTCCTTGCCGGAGACATCGGCGAGGATCTTCCGCTGGGCCGCGATGATCTCGGTCATCAGGTCGATGCCGTCGCCGTCCGGCAGCCCGGTGTCGCCGTTGCCGCGCATCCCGAGGGTGACCACTCCCTCGAAGTCCTGGTCCGTCATCCGGCGGACGCCGTCGGCCCAGTAGGCTTTGAGCGCTTCCGCGTTGTGACGGTAGGACCATTCGCCGGTGCCGCCGTACGGGTCATGCCCGGGTGTGGTGATCCGGCCCGTGCTGTCCCGCACGGCCGCCACCGCATGCCGGTTCCACTCCTCGATGCCACGCATCATCGGCGCCTCGTGGGAGGTGCCCATCACGACGCCGTACGCCTTCGCGGTGGCGTGGTTCTCCGGGTCGTCCTCGGCGAACGCGCGGCCCCAGACGGCGGGCCACAGGTAGTTGGCCTTCAGGCGCAGCACGACCTCGAAGATCCTGGCGTAGAAGGCGGCGTTGAAACCGCCCTCGTAACCCGGCGCCTTTCCCGGCCCGAAGAAGGCGGGTGCCCAGGTGCCCAGGCCCGGGTTCTCGTCGTTGATGAAGAAGCCGCGGTATTTCACGGCGGGGGTGCCCTGGGTGTGTCGTCCCGGCATCACATACAGCTCGTCGCGGTGCAGCGGGGGGACATCGTCCCACCAGTACCAGGGGGAGACACCGATGCCCCGGGAGACGTCGTACACCCCGAAGACCGTGCCGCGCTGATCGCTGCCGGCGATCACGAAGGCCCGGTCGACACCCGGCAGGGGTTTCTCCACGACGGTCTGGAGGGAGGTCTCCCACTGTCCTTCGATGCCGCTGACATCCAGCTTGCCTGCGGACACCAGTCCGTCGATCAGCGGGCTGCGACCGATGGTGCCCACGACCGTGATCTCACGGGCCCGGGGAATCGGCCCGTGGGAGACGGACGGACGTGCACCGGTGACGCGTTCGATGTCGGCCTGCAGGTCGCCGGCGACCCGCACCACTCCCGCGTGGTCGCCGGCGCTGACCACGATGGGGACCGCTTTGCCTGCCCTGACCAGCGGGAACCCGTTCGGGACCGGGCTGAAGGCGATGTACGCCCCGGAGTCGGCCGGCCTGGCCGGGCGAACCGGGACGGCTGCTGCGGATCCGGTGGTCAGCCCGAGCAGGGAACCGAGTGGGGTCGCCGCCAGAGCGGTGACTCCCAGGCCCATCCCGAGGACGGTTCTGCGGCTGGTGCGGGGTGTGGAGTGCGGTGCGCGGTGCTGTGGGGACTGCCTGTCCATACTGCTCTCCCAGAATTGTGCAGCATTTGTTCAGGTGAATGACAAATTAGGCCGGAGGTCTCCCGGGCCCGAACTGCCGGGCCGCAGGGGGCGCGTGCCCGGTGTCAGTGCCTGCCCGCGCTCAGCTTCAGGTCCTGGCTGAGGGCGGAGTAGGCCGACTTGGCCCGGTAGTTCTCGTCCATGATGTTCGCCGCACCCTCACCGGGAAACGTCGCGGGCACCCAGGAGTACCTGTCGGTGAAGCCCCAGACGGTGAAGTCGGTGCAGTGCCGGGTGAGCAGACAGCCCTGCAGCAGTACGCTGTACGCCTCGTTCTGCGCCTCCGACTTGGTGGCGTCGACGGGAAGGGTGATCCGGACGTCCGCCTCGGTGACCGCGGTGTCGAGACCGAGGGCCTCGAAGCGCGCCATGTTGTCCGCGATGTCGTGCGGGGCGATGTACTGAACGTCCAGGTGACCCTGGATCCCGACTCCGTCGATGGGGACATGCTGCTTCCGCAGCTGGGCGACCAGGTCGCGCAGGGCGGTGCTCTTCGCGTTGACACCCTCGATGTTGTAGTCGTTGATGAACAACTTGGCCCGGGGGTCCGCCTGATGGGCCCAGCGGAAGGCGTCGGCGATATAACCCGGGCCGAGCTTCTGGAGCCAGATGCTGTCCCGCAGGGTGCCGTCGTCGTTGAAGGCCTCATTGACGACGTCCCACTGCCAGATCCTGCCCTTGAAGTGGGTCATCTCGTCGGTGATGTGCCGGTGCAGGATGTCCCGCAGCTCGTCGCTGCTGAAGTCTCCGGCGGTGAGCCAGGAGGGCAGCTGGCTGTGCCAGACCAGGGTGTGTCCGCGGACCAGCTGCCCGTGAGTCCCGGCGAAGTCGACCAGCCGGTCGGCGGCGCTCCAGTCGTAGCTGCCGCGCTCGGGCTCGACGACCTCCCATTTCATGACGTTCTCCGGGGTGACGGAGGTGAACTCCCCGGCAACGGCGGCCCGATAGGGTGCGTCGCCGGCGAGCGCGGTGGTGTCGACCGCCGTGCCGATGCGCAGTCCGGCCCGCAGACCGAGGCCGCCGAGGGAGTCCGGCGACGCCTGGTGCTCCGGCTTGCTGTGACGGGCGGCGGCCGGGCCGGCCGCGGACGCTTCCGGCAGGGTGAGGGCCGAGACGAGCAGGGCTGTGGCAGCGATTCCGGCCATGGCGCAGTGTCGGGTTCTGAGCATGGAATGTCCCTTTCGGACGGGGCGGAGGCAGGCCCGAAGGGGCCGCCAGGCGATCGGATCGAAAGTTTCGAGATCGATTCCGCAAGTTTCTGCGAAACTTAGAGCCTTGAAATCGGGGGGTCAATCCCCGTGCACGGGAAATCGCGAGGGCGCCGGGAGTGACCTCTCGGTGTCGTGTCCGGCAAGCGGCGAACGAGTGTCGTGGCCCACCGGCCGGCGGCAGGGGCACCGACCCGGGCCGGACGGCGCGGCGCGCGGAGGCCGGGAGGCGGGCGCCGGAAACGGCCCCGGACGGCGCGGTGGCCGACCCGGAGCCGATGGGGCGACGGGGACGCTTCCTCCGGTACTCCCGCGGTGCCCGGCGGGCGGTTCAGACGCCGTCCGCCGGCGGTGCGACCGAGGTGTCGCAGACCAGCCGGCGCCGGTGGTCGACGGTGCGCTCGGGACCGGTGAGACGCAACGGCACAATCTGCCGGATGCCGGTGGCCGCGCTGGAGGTAGCGAAGCGCAGTTCCAGATCGCCCGGTTCGACGACCCTTCGCCCGTCCAGGCCGGTGAAGGACGTCAGGTCGGCGTCGAAGCGGAACCGAACGCGCCGCGCCTGCCCGGCGGCCAGCGGCACCCTGGCGTAGCCGATGAGCCGCACGTCGGGGCGGGTGGTCTGGGCGACCGGGTCGTGCAGATAGAGCTGCACCACCTCGGCTCCGTCGCGCACCCCCGTGTTGCGGACGACGAGTTCGATGTCCATGGAGCCGTCGGTGGGCAGCTCGGCCGGTGTCGGGCCGACCGGATCCCAGGCGAAGGTGGTGTACGAGAGGCCGTGGCCGAAGGCGTACAACGGCGTCGGGTCGAGGCTGCTGACCCCGCCCGCAAGACCCAGCGGCGGCTGCAGATACGTCCAGGGCTGGCCGCCCGGCCCGTACGGCACCCCGACGGGCAGCCGGCCCGAGGGATTGACCCGTCCCGAGAGCACTCCGGACAGTGCCGGCCCGCCCTCCTCGCCGGGGAAGAAGGCGTGGACGACGGCGGCCGGCCCGCCGTCCCAGCGTCCCAGCGCGTACGGACGGCCCGTCAGCAGCACCAGCACCACCGGGGTTCCGGTGGCCAGCAGCGCGTCGAGCAGTTCGCCCTGGACACCCGGCAGGGAGAGGTCCGCGGCGTCACAGCCTTCGCCGGAGGTGCCGCGCCCGAAGAGTCCGGCACGGTCGCCGAGTACCGCCACGCAAATATCCGCGTCGCGGGCCAGTTCCACCGCGGCCCGGATACCGGAGGTGTCGTCGCCGTCCACATCGCAGCCGGGGGCGAAGGTCAGCCGGGTGTCCGGGAGTTCAGCGCCGAGCGACTCCAGCAGGGTCGGGATGGTGATGCCCAGCGGCACCTCGGGGTGGGAGACGCCGACATGGCTGGGGAAGGAGTAGCAGCCGAGCATCGCGAACGGGTCGTCCGCGCGGGGGCCGACCACGGCGATCCGGGTGTCGGCGCGCAGTGGCAGCGCGCCCGAGGGGTTGGAGAGCAGGACGCAGGACTGCTCGGCCAGCAGCCGGGCCAGGGCCCTGTTCTCGGCGGGGTCGAGGTCGATGGTGCCGCGCGCCTGCTCCGGGTCGTCGCCGTGGGGGAGGGCGGCGGGCAGCGGCGACCAGTCGGGGTCGAGCAGGCCCAGCTCGCACTTCTGCAGCAGCACCCTGGTCAGCGCCCGGTCGACGATGTCCTCCGTCACCGCGCCCGAGCGGACGGCGGCGATCAGGGTGTCGCCGTAGGAGCGGACGGTGGGCAGTTCCACGTCGACACCGGCTGCCAGGGCCAACCGGCCGGCATCGGCGCGGTCGGCGGCGACCTTGTGCAGCGTCTCCAGGAAGCCGATGCCGAAATAGTCGGCGACGACGGTGCCTTCGAAACCCCAGGTGTCCCGGAGCAGGCCTGTGAGCAGGGCCGGGTCGGCTGCGGTGGGCACACCGTCGATCTCGGAGTAGGAGCTCATCACCGAGCGGGCGCCGCCTTCCCGCACGGCCATCTCGAACGGCGGCAGGATCACGTCGGACAGTTCACGGGCGCCGGCCCGCACCGGGGCGAGGTTACGGGCGCCCGCCGATGCGGAGTACCCGGCGAAGTGCTTGAGGGTGGCCACGATGCCGGCGGACTCCAGTCCCCGGACGTAGGCGGTGGCGACGGTGGCGACCAGGTAGGGGTCCTCGCCGATGGTCTCTTCGACACGGCCCCAGCGCGGATCACGGACCACGTCCAGAACAGGCGCCAGCCCCTGGTGGACGCCGACGGACCGCATGTCGCTGCCGATCCGGTGGGCCATCTCGGCGACCAGCGCCGGATCCCAGGCGGCGCCCCAGGCCAGCGGCACCGGGTAGGCGGTCGCGCCGAAGGCGGTGAAGCCGGCCAGGCACTCCTCGTGGGCCAGTGCGGGTATCTGGAACCGCCCCGCTTCGGCGATACGTTGCTGGGCGCGGGCCAGTGAGACGGCGCCGACGCCGGCGTCCACCGGGGCGGTGCCGAAGGGCCGGGTGAGCTGTCCGAGCCCCCGGGTGATCAGCTTCTCCCAGTCGACCGGATCCACCATGTCGTTCTGATGCGGTGCGACCCCATCGCCTTCGGAGTCGGCGCCCACCCAGACACCGTAGAGCTGTGCGGTCTTCTCCTCCAGGCTCATCCGGGCGATGAGATCGGTCACTCGCTCACCGGGCGTGCGGGACGGGTCGCGCCAGGGTGCATCAGCAGCGGGACGTTCGACGGCAGGGCTTTCGGCGGCAGTGGCGGCGACGGGGACGGCAGTGGCGCGCGGGGCTTGCGGAACGGGGTGGGATGCCATCGTGCAGGGGTTCCTCTCCGGAGTGGCGGTGATGCGGCGGTGCTGTGCTCGGCCCTACTTGCCGCCCACCCCCATCAGGCCGTTCACCAGGGCGCGCCGGGCCACCAGATAGACCGCGAAGATCGGCACCACGGAGAGGACGATCGCTGCCAGCACGGCGGGGATGTTCACGCCGAACTGGGACATGAAGTTGAACAGGCCGAGCGTCAGGACCCTGTTGCCCTCGGACTGGGTGAGGATCAGCGGGAAGAGGAAGCCGTTCCAGGCCTGCAGTGCGGAGTAGATGGCCACTGTGCTGATGCCGGCCCTGGAGAGTGGTACTGCCAGCTGGAGCAGCATCCGCAGTGGCGACGCACCGTCGAGGGACATCGCCTCGTACAGCTCTTCGGAGACGTCCCGCATCGTGCCGCTGAGCACCAGTACCGACACCGGCATCGCGAAGGCGGCGGTGGGCAGGATGATCGCCGGCAGGGTGTCGTAGAGGCCCATCTTCCCGATCAGCAGATACAGCGGGACGATCACCGCCTGAGCCGGGATCGCCACCCCGAGCAGGAAGGTCCTGAAGGCCAGCGACGACCAGCGATTCCGGGTGCGTACCGCGACGTAGGCCACCGGGACGGACAGCACCAGCACGATGGCCACCGTGGAAACGGCGACGATCGCGGTGTTGCCGAGCAGCGTGAAGAAGCCGCTGTGCAGCACGGTGTTGTAGTTGTCCAGCGTGGGACGGGAGGGGAAGGCCAGCGGGTCGCCGTCGAGTGCTTCGTCCTGATGCATCAGCGACGAGGAGACCAGCGTGTAGAGCGGGACCAGCACGATGACGAGCCAGACCAGCGAACCGAGGCCGGCCAGTGGGTTCGCTCTGCGCAGCAGGCGGCTGCGCCGTGGCGCACCGGCGGCCGGACCCGGCGGCAGGGGCGTCACGGCAGGCGCCGCGGTGCGGGTGACGGACGACATCGCGTTACATACCTTCCCGGGTGGAGCGCATGGTGCCGAAACCGCTGAAGCGGACCAGGACCAGCGAGAGACTGGTGGCCACCACGACCAGGGCGGTGGCGATGGCGGCGGCGTAGCCGAGGTCGTACGTCTGGAAGCCGGTGCGGTACATCAGGTAGGGCAGGATCGTGGTGTCGGTGCCAGGACCGCCCTTGGTCATGATCAGCACGGTGTCGAAGTAGGTCAGCGAACCCACGATCATCAGCACCGACGAGGTGGTCACGGTGTGCCGCAGCTGAGGCAGCGTGATGTGGAAGAACTGCCGGAGCATCCCCGCGCCGTCGATGGACGCGGCCTGGTAGAGGACTTCGGGAACCTGCCGCGCGCCCCCCTGGTAGATCAGGGTGTGGAACGGCATGAACTGCCAGCCGCCGACGAACGCCACCACCAGCAGGGCACCGGTGGAGGTCCCCATCACGTTGGGGTCGACCCCGATCCAGGGGCCGATTTCCTTGATCACGCCGAAGTTGGGGTCCAGCAGGGCATGGAAGAGCATCGCGATGGCGGTGGTGGACAGCAGCAGCGGGATGAAGAAGATCGCCGAGAGCAGGGCGCGGCTGCGCTGGCGTCCCGCCGCCCAGACTCCCAGCAGCAGCGCGACCGGGGTCTGGAAGGCCCAGCTGATCGTGGTGAGCAGCAGACTCAGCCAGGCGGCCTGGCCGAAGTCGTGGTCCTTGAAGAGCCGCGTCCAGTTGGCCAGTCCGGCCGGTGTGGGCGAGTTCAGGCCGTCCCACGTACAGAAGGACAGATAGACGGCGAGTGCCAGCGGGGCGATCGCGAAGACGGCGAAGAAGAGCAGACCGGGGAGCGCCCAGCCGACGTGCGGGCGGCCGACATTGCTGCCGGCCGCCCTGCCGTCTCCGCGCTTGACGGGTCGGGCCGTTTTCGCGTCCTCAACGTGCTGCGTGGCGAGCGGAGTGGTGGACATCGTTACTTGACGGCCTTCATCGCGGAGACGAACTGCTCAGGGGTGGACTTCCCGGCGAAGAGCTTGCTGACCTCGGTGAGCAGCGGGGTGGCGATCCGGGACTCCAGCGCCTGATCCCACGAGAGAGTGAAACTCGGGGCCTTCTGCACCATGTCGTACTGGTACGTGGAGAACTGCGGGTTGGGCGACGAGCTGAACAGGGACGTCGCGTGTGAGGTGGTGGGGACGTCCCCGTTGGCGATCAGGGACTTGGCGTACGACTCCGCCGCCATGGTCTTGAGGAACTTGACCGCCGCGTCCTTGTGCTTCGTCCTGGAGTTGATCGACCAGTAGTTGGTGGGATTGCCCACCACGTCGTTCACGTCACCCACGCCGCCGGCCACGGTCGGGAAGGTCGTCCAGGCCAGGTCCTTCTTGGCGAACTTCGGGGCCTTGCCCAGCTGGGTCGAGTACTCCCAGGAGCCCATCAGGTGCATGGCGGCCTTGCCCTTGTTGAGCAGGGTGGGCGCGCCGCCATTGCCATAGTCGACCGAGTTGAAGTTGGAGCCGAAGGCGCCCTCGTCGACCAGTTGCTTCACGGTCTGCGCGGTCCTGAGCACCGCCGGATCGCCCCACCCGGAGGAGTCACCGCTCTGGATCTTCTTGAAGACCCCGGGGCCTCCGGTCCGGTCCAGCAGGTACTCCATCCACATCAGCTCGGGCCACTTGTCGGCGCCGCCGAGGGCGAAGGGGGTGATGTTCCTGGACTTGAAGGTGGTGATGTCCTTCTGCAGGTCGTTCCAGGTCTTGGGCGCCTGGAGGTTGTTCTGCGCGAAGAGGGTCTTGTTGTAGAAGAGCACCACGGGCTGCATCCCGCGCATGGGAACGCCGTAGACCTTTCCGTCGAGACTTCCCGCGGTCATGATCGACGGCAGGAAACCGTCCTTGAGTGTGGCGTCGCTCTTGACGGTCGATGTGAGGTCCACGAGCTGACCGGCGTCGACATAGGGCTTGATGGAGCCACCGCCCCAGTTGTAGAAGACGTCCGGCGCGTTGGGCGTTCCCATGGCGCTGCGGAGCTTGTTCACATAGTCGGTGCCGGGCACCGACACCAGCTTCACCTTGACGTCGGACGTCTTGTTGAACTTCGCGACGGCCGCCTTCTGCACCTTCACCGCGTCGTCGCCGTAGACGTAGGCGGTGATGGAACTGCCGCCACCGCCACTGCTCGAGCCGCAGCCGGCCAGAACCCCGGCCATCACCATCGCGGCCCCTGCCGCGGTCCATCTGGCCGTACGTGTACCGCTGCTGAGAATGCCCGACCCCATGACCGCACCTCTGTCGAATGTTTCGAATTGTTCTACGAATGTTGCCGGAACCGTACGGGTGGGTTTCGGACTCGTCAAGAGGCTGCGCAGGGGTTTCCCTGATCGGTGCACCGGGACCGGTGCGGGCTGGATCGAGGGCTACGATCCCTGTATGAGCCCTGCGAACGTCCCGTCCTCACAGCAGAAGACGCCGGCCGGAGACCAGCCGGAAGGTGCCGCCACGCTGGCGGAGATCGCCCGTGCTGCCGGGGTCTCGGCTCCGACAGTTTCGAAAGTCCTGAACGGGCGCGCAGACGTCGCCGCCTCGACCCGCACCCGGGTCGAGGAACTGCTGCTCCAGCACGGCTACCGGCGCAGGCGGGGCGCCTCGCAGCAGTCCCAGCTGATCGACCTGGTCTTCCACGAACTCGAGAGTGCCTGGGCGATGGAGGTCATCAGGGGGGTCGAGAACGTCGCGAGGGAGGACGGGCTCAGCCTGGTCCTCTCCGAGAGCGCGGGCCGGCTGACACCTGGTCAGACCTGGGTGGACGGGGTACTGGCCCGCAGGCCCGTCGGGGTGATCCTGGTGCTCTCGGACCTCAACGCCGCCCAGCGTGCCCAGCTGACCAGCCGCGACATCCCCTTCGTCGTGGTCGACCCGGCCGGTGACCCGGGGGACGACGTCCCGTCGGTGGGCACCACCAACTGGCAGGGGGGACTCGCGGCCACCCGTCACCTGGTGGAGCTGGGCCATCGCCGGATCGGTGTCATCGGCGGCCCGGCCAGCATGATGTGCAGCCGGGCACGACTGGACGGATACCGCGCCGCACTGGAGACCGCCGGCCTCCCGGTGGACCCCGAGCTCGTGAGGGAGGGCGACTTCCACCACGAGGCCGGCTACGCCGCCGGTCTGGACCTGCTGCGCCTCCCGGACCCGCCCACCGCCGTGTTCACCGGGAACGATCTCCAGGCGCTCGGTGTCTTCGAGGCCGCCCGCGAGAGGGGGCTGCGCATCCCGGAGGACCTCAGTGTCGTCGGCTTCGACGATCTGCCGATCACCCGATGGGTGGGGCCGCCGCTCACCACCGTGCGTCAGCCGCTGCTCGAGATGGCCGAGACAGCGGCCCGGCTGGTGATCGACCTCGGCCGGGGTGAGCGGCCCGCCACCACCCGGGTGGATCTGGCGACGCGCCTGGTGGTGCGCAGCAGCACCGCCCCGCCCTGCCGCTGACCGGCCTGTGCGGCCCGCACCGGCGCGCCGGTGCGGGCTCCCCGGGGACGTCCGCCAGCTGGACCCATGACCGGCGGCGGGCCCGGCCGTGGGAGGATCGGATGAGGCGGGCCAGGGCCGCGCACCCGGTCGCGCCGTCGCAGATCGAAGCGCGAGCATGAGGAGCACCGTTGAGCAGGTTGCGTTGGCTGACCGCGGGGGAGTCGCACGGACCCGCACTGGTGGCGACGCTGGAGGGCCTTCCCGCCGGTGTCACGATCACCACGGGCATGGTGGCGGACGCGCTCGCCCGGCGACGGCTCGGTTATGGCCGCGGCGCCCGGATGAAGTTCGAGAAGGACGAGGTCACCTTCCTCGGCGGCGTACGGCACGGACTGACCATGGGCGGACCGGTGGCCGTCATGGTGGGCAACACCGAGTGGCCCAAGTGGGAGCAGGTCATGTCGGCCGACCCGGTCGACCCCGAGGAGCTGGCCAAGCTGGCCCGCAACGCTCCGCTGACCCGCCCCCGCCCCGGCCACGCCGACCTCGCGGGGATGCAGAAGTACTCGCTCGACGAGGCCCGGCCGATCCTGGAGCGCGCCAGCGCCCGTGAGACGGCGGCCCGGGTGGCGCTCGGCACGGTGGCCCGTTCGTACCTCAGGGCGACAACCGGGATCGAGATCGTCTCCCATGTCGTGGAGCTGGCCGGCGCGAAAGCGCCCTACGGCGTCGTTCCGGTCCCCGCCGACGAGGCGAAGCTGGACGAGGACCCGGTGCGCTGCCTGGACGCCGACGCGTCGAAGGCGATGGTCGCGGAGATCGACCAGGCCCACAAGGACGGCGACACCCTGGGCGGCGTGGTCGAGGTGCTCGCCTACGGCGTGCCGGTGGGGCTCGGATCCCATGTGCACTGGGACCGCCGGCTGGACGCGCGGCTCGCCGCCGCGCTGATGGGAATCCAGGCGATCAAGGGCGTCGAGGTCGGGGACGGCTTCGACCTCGCACGGGTGCCCGGCTCCCGGGCCCACGACGAGATCGTGCCCACCGCCGAGGGCGTCCGCCGCACCTCCGGCCGCTCCGGCGGAACCGAGGGCGGTATGTCCACAGGTGAACTGCTGAGGGTGAGGGCCGCGATGAAGCCGATCGCCACCGTGCCCCGGGCACTCGCCACCATCGACGTGGCCACCGGAGAGGTGGCGGCCGCTCACCACCAGCGCTCGGACGTGTGTGCGGTACCGGCCGCGGGCATCGTGGCCGAGGCCATGGTCGCGCTGGTCCTCGCGGACGCCGTCGCCGAGAAGTTCGGCGGTGACAGCGTCGGCGAGACCAGCCGCAACGTCCGGTCGTACCTCGACCACCTCCAGATCCGATGAGCGGGCCGCTGGTCGTCCTGGTCGGGCCGATGGGTGTCGGCAAGTCCACCGTGGGCGAACTGCTCGCCGAGCGCCTGGGCGCGGTCTACCGGGACACCGACGCGGACATCGTCGAGGCCGAGGGCCGGACGATCGCGGACATCTTCGTCGACGAGGGCGAGGAGCACTTCCGCGCCCTCGAGCGGGCCGCTGTCCGCGCCGCGGTCGCCGGGCACACCGGCGTACTCGCGCTCGGCGGGGGCGCGGTGCTCGACGAGTCCACCCGGGCTCTGCTTGCCGGGCACCCGGTCGTCTATCTCTCGATGGATGTCGACGAGGCGGTCAAGCGCGTCGGACTGAACACCGCTCGCCCGCTGCTCGCCGTCAATCCGCGCAGGCAGTGGCGCGAACTGATGGACGCTCGCCGCTCGCTGTACACCGAAGTCGCCCGTGAGGTCGTAGCCACCGACAACCGCACGCCCGAGGAGGTGGCCCAAGCGGTCATCGACGCTCTGGAACTCGCGCAGCCCGCGGGGGGCACGCCATCCGCGGCGGGCGCCGCGGCCCCCAGGACACCCGGCCAGGAGAACACCCACATGACGCAGGACGCTCCCATCCGTATCCAGGTCGGCGGCACGGACGGCCACGATCCGTACGAGGTGCTGGTGGGCCGCCGGCTGCTGGGCGAGCTGCCGTCGCTGATCGGTGAGCAGACCAAGCGGGTCGCGGTCCTGCACCCGGAGGCACTCGCCGAGACCGGTGAGGCCGTGCGGCAGGATCTCGCGGACCAGGGATACGAGGCCATCGCGATCCAGCTGCCCAACGCCGAGGAGGCCAAGACCGTCGAGGTCGCCGCCTACTGCTGGAAGGCACTGGGCCAGACCGGTTTCACCCGCACCGACGTCATCATCGGCGTCGGAGGCGGAGCCACCACCGATGTCGCCGGGTTCGTCGCGGCGACCTGGCTGCGCGGGGTGCGCTGGATCGCCGTCCCGACCACGGTGCTGGGCATGGTCGACGCCGCGGTCGGCGGCAAGACCGGCATCAACACCGCCGAGGGCAAGAACCTGGTGGGTGCCTTCCATCCGCCCGCCGGGGTGCTCTGCGATCTGGCGGCCCTGGACTCGCTGCCGGTCAACGACTACGTGTCCGGCATGGCCGAGATCATCAAGGCGGGCTTCATCGCCGACCCGGTCATCCTGGACCTCGTCGAGTCCGACCCCGAGGCCGCCCGTACCCCCGCCGGTCCGCACACCGCCGAGCTCATCGAGCGGTCCATCCGGGTCAAGGCCGAGGTCGTGTCGAACGACCTGAGGGAGTCGGGACTGCGCGAGATCCTCAACTACGGGCACACCCTGGCCCACGCCATCGAGAAGAACGAGCGCTACAAGTGGCGGCACGGCGCAGCCGTCTCCGTCGGTATGGTCTTCGCCGCCGAACTCGGACGCCTGGCGGGCCGCCTCGACGATGCGACAGCCGACCGGCACAGTGCCGTACTGGCCTCCGTCGGGCTGCCGCTGACCTACCGCGGTGACCAGTGGCCCAAGCTTCTGGAGACCATGAAGGTCGACAAGAAGTCCCGGGGCAACGTGCTGCGCTTCATCGTTCTCGACGGTCTCGGCAAACCGACCGTTCTGGAAGGCCCCGACCCGGCGGTGCTGCTCGCCGCGTACGGGGAGGTCTCCGCGTGAACAGGAAGGTCCTCGTCCTCAACGGCCCCAATCTGGGCCGGCTGGGCTCCCGCGAGCCCGATGTGTACGGAGCGACCTCGTACGCGGGGCTCGTCGACGCCTGCCGGAGCCTCGGCAAGGAGCTCGGCTTCGATGTCGAGGTCCGGGAGACCAACGACGAGGGGGAGCTGATCCGCTGGCTGCACGAGGCGGCAGACGGGTCGGTCCCCGTAGTGATCAACCCCGGGGCCTTCACCCACTACTCGTACGGAATGCGTGACGCCGCGGCGCAGCGCACCGCGCCGCTCATCGAGGTGCACATCTCGAATCCGTACGCCCGCGAGGAGTTCCGTCACAACTCGGTAATCGCTGCCGTCGCCAGCGGCACGGTCGCGGGCTTCGGAATCGGCTCCTACCGCCTTGCGCTGCGCGCGCTGGCCGGAGAACTCGCCGCCTGACGCGGCACTCCGACCGCCTCCCGGCCGTTCACAGGGTGCCGGCCGGGGAGGGTACCGTTCGGTAGCGAGATTCAGTCGGCGACACGGACGGAGTGGCACCGGATGCACGCTATGGGGGCTCCGCTGCCGCCGTCCCACGGGGGAGCCGCAGGGTGGATGCCGGGTGCCCAGCACCCGGACCAGGCCCCGGGCTGGGTCGCTCCGGCCCCGCAACGGCCGCCGGCGCCCGCGGCCCCGCCGGCGCCTTCGCTGCCGCCGGAATCCACCGGCCATGTCCGGCTGCCCCCCGGCGGCCCTGTGGCCCTGCCCGCCCCTCCGCCCGCCAGCGTCCGTGCGGACACCGGCAGCACCACGCTCGCCGTGCTGCTGATCGGGCCTGCAGGCGCCGGCAAGACCACCGTCGCCCGGCACTGGGCGCAGCGGCGTCCGGTGCCCACCGCGCACATCAGCCTGGACGATGTGCGCGAGTGGGTCTGCTCCGGGTTCGCCGATCCGCAGTCCGGCTGGAACGACCACTCCGAGGCCCAGTACCGCCTCGCCCGGCGTACCTGCGGTTTCGCCGCCCGGAACTTCCTGGCCAACGGCATCTCCTGCATCCTCGACGACGCGGTCTTCCCCGACCGGCCCGTGGTCGGTCTCGGCGGCTGGAAGCGCCATGTCGGCCCCGGCCTGCTGCCGGTCGTTCTCCTTCCGGGCCTGGAGATCGTGCTGGAACGTAACGCCGCCCGCAGCGGGAACCGCCGGCTGAGCGACGAGGAAGTCGCTCGGATCCACGGCCGGATGGCCGGCTGGTACGGCTCCGGGCTGCCGATCATCGACAACTCGGCCTTCGATGTGGAGACCACCGCCCAGGTGCTCGACGACGTACTGGCGCGGTCCATCGCCAGCCCTCCCACCTGGTGAAGCCCCCCGGTCGGACGCGCTGAAACGGCTGAAGCCCGCTTGCGCTCCTAGGCTCGGGGGCATGTCAGAGGTGTTCGCGCTCCGCCGGGAAAGGCTGCGCGACCGGTGCCTGGCGGCCGGCAGCGCCGCCGCACTGGTCTCCCGGCCGGCCAATGTCCGGTATCTCTCGGGTACGGCCCCGGCCGGCGCCGTGCTGCTGCTCGGTCCGGGCGGGGACGAGCTGCTCTGCCCGGTCGATCCGGCGGGCGATCCGGCAGCCGGTCGCCCCGACGAGCACCTGCGGCTGCGGATGCTGCCGGCTGCCGGGGGCGACCCCGCGGTCGCCGCGGCCGGGCTGCTGGGAGCCACCAACACCCGTTCCCTCGCTGTCGAGGAGCACCACCTGACGGTCGCCAGGCACCGCGCGATCGGCTCGGTGTCACCCGGACTGCACCTCGCCGACCTGGCAGGGGCCGTCGAACAGCAGCGGATCATCAAGGACGAGGAAGAGATCTCGAGCCTTCGGACCGCCGCCGAGATCGCCGACCAGGCACTGGGTGAGCTGCTGGAATCGATCCTGGTCGGCCGTACCGAACGCCATCTCGCCCTGGAGCTGGAGCGCCGGCTCATCGACCACGGCGCTGAGGGGCCCGCCTTCCCCACATCGGTGGCCACCGGACCCAACGCGGGACTGAGAAGGCACCGGCCGTCGGACCGCAGGGTCGAGGAGGGGCACTTCCTGTCCGTCTGCCTGGGCGCCGCATACCGCGGATACCGATCCGAGATCGGTCGTACATTCGTCATCGGGACATCGCCCGCGAACTGGCAGGTCGACCTCTACGACCTCGTCTTCGCCGCACAACGGGCTGGTCGGGAGGCCCTTGTGCCGGGCGCCGCCTGCCGTGACGTGGACCGCGCCGCGCGCCAGGTACTGGATGCGGCGGGCCACGGAGAGGGGCTTCCGCAGTCCACCGGGCACGGTGTGGGACTCGAAATCGACGAGGACCCGCAGTTGGCACCTGCGGCCATGGGTAAACTGGACGCTTGCGTGCCGGTCACCGTCGAACCGGGGGTCCACCTCCCGGGACGGGGCGGAGTCCGGATCGATGACACGCTCGTCGTACGCCCAGAGGCGGACGGCGGACCAGAGCTACTCACCATTACGACCAAGGAACTGCTCGCTCTCTGAGCGCGTACCCGCGGTCCCACATACGCTGCAGTCCAGGAGAACCTCAACCGTGGCTTCCACGAACGACCTCAAGAACGGCCTGGTGCTCAAGCTCGACGGGGGCCAGCTCTGGTCCGTCGTCGAGTTCCAGCACGTCAAGCCCGGCAAGGGCCCGGCCTTTGTGCGCACCAAGCTCAAGAACGTGCTCTCCGGCAAGGTCGTCGACAAGACCTTCAACGCCGGCGTGAAGGTCGAGACGGCCACCATTGACCGACGTGACATGCAGTTCTCGTACATGGACGGCGAGTACTTCGTCTTCATGGACATGGACACGTACGACCAGCTGATGGTCGACCGCAAGGCCGTCGGCGACGCCGCCAACTTCCTGATCGAGGGCTTCACCGCCTCTGTCGCCCAGTACGAGGGCGATGTGCTCTACGTCGAGCTCCCGGCCGCTGTCGAGCTGACGATCCAGCACACCGACCCGGGCGTGCAGGGCGACCGTTCCACCGGCGGCACCAAGCCGGCCACGCTGGAGACCGGCTACGAGATCGGTGTCCCGCTGTTCATCACGACCGGTGAGAAGATCAAGGTCGACACGCGTTCCGGCGATTATCTCGGCCGGGTGAACAGCTAACCGTGGCTGCCCGGAACACGGCGCGCAAGCGCGCCTTCCAGATCCTCTTCGAGGCCGACCAGCGCGGGGCGTCCGTGCAGACCGTCCTCGCGGACTGGATCCGTCTCGCCCGGACCGATGACCGGCAGCCGCCGGTCGGTGAATACACGATGGAGCTCGTCGAGGGGTACGCGGAGTACGCGGACCGGATCGACGACCTCATCACCGCCTATGCGGTGGACTGGACGCTCGACCGGATGCCGGTCGTCGACCGCAACATCGTGCGGCTGAGCACCTATGAACTGGTGTGGGTCGACGGGACGCCGGACGCTGTGGTGATCGACGAGGCGGTGCAGCTCGCCAAGGAGTTCTCCACCGACGAGTCGCCTTCCTTCATCAACGGCCTGCTGGGTCGTTTCAAGGACCTCAAGCCGAGTCTCCTGCGCGATCAGGGCTGACCCTGTTCGAGCGGCTCCGCATGACACCGTTCCGGGCCCGGGGCGGAAGATGAACAATCTTCTGCTTCGGGCCTGGTGCATGTCATGACCAGTGCCTAGGGTTTCGGCGCATGGCCACAGACCCCGTCTCAGACGAAGCCAGGGACCGGCAGATCCTCGACCGGCTGGGCAGCCTGCGCGCCCGGGACCTGCCGGTCAGAGGCGGCCGCACCATGGCTTACGTCTACGACTCCGGCCTGGCCGGCGTCGAAGAGCTGGCCGCCGCGGCGGCAGAGCGGTTCGCGGGCGTCAACGGACTGGACATGACCGTATTCCCCAGCGTGGTGGCCCTGGAGAACGACATCACGGCACGCGCCGCCCGGCTGCTGGGCGGGGACGAGCACACTGCGGCCACCTTCACCAGCGGAGGCACGGAAAGCTGCCTGCTGGCGGTGCTCACAGCCCGCGAGCACGCCCGGCGCACCCGCGGTGTCACACGTCCCGAACTGGTCGTCGCGGACACCGCGCATGCCGCATTCCACAAGGCGGCCGCGCTCTTCGGCCTCAGTGTTGTGGTGGTGCCGGTGGACCCGCTGACGTACCGGGCCCGCGCCGAGGACATGGCGGCGGCCATCAGCGACCGCACCGCGCTGGTCGTGGCCTCCGCGCCGTCGTACGCCCACGGTGTGATCGACCCGGTGGAGGAGATCGCAGCGGCGGCGGCCCGGCGTGGGGTCCTCTGCCATGTCGACGCCTGCATCGGCGGCTGGTACCTGGGGCATCTGCGGCTCGGCCCGGACGCGCCGCGGCTGCCGGCGTTCGATCTGTCGACGCCCGGAGTGACGTCCCTCTCGGTCGATCTGCACAAATACGCCTACACCCCCAAGGGTGCGTCCGTGCTGCTCTTCAGCGACGCCGAACTGCGCAGGCACGGCTGGTTCGCGCATGCCTCCTGGCCCGGCTATCCGGTGGTCAACGCCACCCTGCAGGGCAGCAAACCGGCCGGACCGCTGGCGGCGGCCTGGGCGGTCGTGGAACGGATCGGTACGGACGGGTACACCCGCCTGTCGTCCCGGGTGCACCATGCGGCGACGGCGCTCGCACAGGGCATCGAGAGCATCAAGGGCCTGCGGGTGCTCGGCCGGCCCGACGCGTCCCTGATCGCGGTGGCCGCCGACGGGCCGGGAATCGACCCCTTCGTGGTGGCGGACGAGATGCGCGATGCCGGCTGGTATCTGCAGCCGCAGCCCGCCTTCGGGGGTTCGCCGGCCAACCTGCATCTCACGGTGACGGCGGCGGTGGCCGACGAGCGGACGGTGCGGCAACTGCTGGACGCCCTCGCCGTGGCAGTCGGGGCCGCCCGGGAGCGGGGTCCGGCGGAAGTGGATCCCGCACTCGCGGCGGCCGCCCGGATGCTGGACCCGGACGCGCTGACGCCCGGGGAGGTGTCCGCGGCACTCGCTCTCGCGGGTGTCGGGGATGACGGGGAGCTGCCCCCGCGGATGGCACCCGTTCTCGCGGTGCTCCAGGTGCTGCCGCCGGAACTCACAAAGCGGCTGCTGCCCGAACTCGTCGGCCGGCTCTACCGGGCCGCCGGACCGCGGCAGGGAGGCCCTGCCGACGTGTCATGAACCCGTTGCCGGGCCGGAACGCCGAGGGGCGGACCCGGCGGATGCGGGTCCGCCCATCGGACGAGACGTTTCTTCTGCGATGCAGCCAGAGCGCCGGAAGTGATCAGCCCTCGTCGTGCGCGACGGCACGGCGGGCGTCCGCGTCCAGCACACCCCAGCTGATCAGCTGTTCGGTGAGGACCGACGGCGACTGGTCGTAGATGACGGCCAGGGTGCGAAGGTCGTCCTGGCGGATCGACAGCACCTTGCCGTTGTAGTCGCCGCGCTGGCTCTGGATGGTGGCGGCGTAACGCTGGAGCGGTCCGGCCTTCTCCGGCGGGACATGGGCGAGGCGCTCCAGATCGAGAACGAGCTTCGGCGGCGGCTCGGCGGCTCCGCCCGGCGTGGTCCCGGGCAGCAGCTCCTGCACGGGCACCCCGTAGAAGTCCGCCAGCTCGGCGAGGCGCTGCACGGTCACGGCGCGGTCGCCGCGCTCGTACGAGCCCACCACCACGGCCTTCCAGCGGCCCTGGGACTTCTCTTCGACACCGTGGAGGGAAAGGCCCTGCTGGGTGCGGATAGCGCGGAGCTTTGCCCCGAGCTGTTTGGCGTATTCGCTGGACATATGGCTCCCCGGACGCTGAGACGACCTGCGGCTCCGCCGCGCGGCTGGTAACTCACTGTGAGGTTACGCAGCGTTACTTGGATGCGTCAAGCTGAACGGTCGGGGGCGGCTCCCGCCCAGGTGCGGCGGGGCCCGTGATGCCGCTGATGCGGCCCCTGGTACCGTGGGAACCGTAATTTTGACGTCCTTTAAGGTCCGTCCCGTGAGGCGGAGAAGGAGGTCCGTTTCATATGGACGCAAGCACCACCGATGCGCGCCCCGTTCTTGAGGGCCCTGACATCGCGCGAGTTCTGACCCGCATCGCGCACGAGATCGTCGAGCGCGCCAAGGGCGCCGATGACGTCGTGCTTCTCGGCATCCCGACCCGTGGTGTCTTCCTGGCCCGCAGGCTGGCCGACAAACTCGAAGAGATCACCGGAGGCAGTGTCCCGGTCGGCTCCCTCGACATCACCATGTACCGCGACGACCTGCGGATGCGCCCGGCCCGCGCGCTGGCCCGCACGGACATCCCCGCCGACGGTGTCGACGGACGTCTGGTGATCCTCGTCGACGACGTGCTCTTCTCCGGCCGCACCATCCGTGCCGCGCTCGACGCGCTGGGTGACATCGGCCGCCCCCGCGCGGTCCAGCTCGCGGTCCTCGTCGACCGCGGCCACCGCGAACTCCCGATCCGCGCCGACTACGTCGGCAAGAACCTCCCCACGTCGCTGCGGGAGACGGTCAAGGTCCAGCTCTCCGAGGAGGACGGCCGCGACGCGGTGCTGCTCGGCACGGAGCCGGCCGCCCCGACCGGCGAGCAGTAGCTTCCCGCACCCCGGCCCGCGACCCGGGCCGCAGAGCTGTGCCTGCCCGCCCGCCATGCCCGAATCCTCCGCACACATGGAGAACACCCGGATGAAGCGCCACCTCATCTCGGCCGCCGATCTCACGCGCGACGACGCCGTCCTCATCCTCGACACCGCCGAGGAGATGGCCAGGGTCGCCGACCGGCCGATCAAGAAACTTCCGACCCTGCGCGGCCGCACCGTCGTCAACCTCTTCTTCGAGGACTCGACGCGGACTCGCATCTCGTTCGAGGCGGCCGCCAAGCGGCTCTCGGCCGACGTCATCAACTTCTCCGCGAAGGGCTCCTCCGTCTCCAAGGGCGAGTCCCTCAAGGACACGGCGCTCACCCTGGAGGCGATGGGTGCCGACGCCGTGGTCATCCGGCACGGCGCCTCGGGAGCCCCGTACCGCCTCGCCACCTCGGGGTGGATCGACGGCGCGGTGGTCAACGCAGGGGACGGCACCCACGAGCACCCCACGCAGGCGCTGCTCGACGCCTTCACCATGCGCCGCCGACTGGTCGGCGCCGACGCCGGCATCGGGCGGGATCTCGAAGGCCGCCGCATCACCGTCGTCGGTGACGTCCTGCACAGCCGCGTCGCCCGGTCCAACGTCCACCTGCTGCACACCCTGGGCGCGGAAGTGACCCTGGTGGCGCCGCCGACCCTGGTGCCGATCGGTGTCGAGCACTGGCCGTGCGAGGTGTCGTACGACCTGGACCGGGTGCTGCCCAAGTCCGATGCCGTGATGATGCTCAGGGTGCAGAGCGAGCGGATGAACGCGGCCTTCTTCCCGACCGAGCGCGAGTACTCGCGCCGCTACGGCCTGGACGGCGACCGGATGGCCCGGATGCCCGGGCACGCCATCGTCATGCACCCCGGGCCGATGAACCGGGGTATGGAGATCACCGCCGACGTCGCCGACTCCGACCGCTGCACCGTGGTCGAACAGGTCGCCAACGGCGTCTCCATCCGGATGGCCGTCCTGTATCTGCTGCTGGGCGGCTCCGAGCCCGCCACCACCTCCCCATCGTCGCCCGCCGCCACCCCTGAGCGAAGCGCTGCGCGCCCCGCTGTATCCGAGGAGAGCAAGTAAAGATGAGCGAGACCAAGAAGATTCTGCTCCGCGGTGCGAAGGTGCTCGGCGGCGAGCCGCAGGATGTGCTGATCGACGGCGAGACCATCGAGGCGGTGGGCGCCGGCCTGCCGGCCGACGGCGCCGAGGTCATCGAGGCCGAGGGCAGGATCCTGCTGCCCGGCCTGGTCGATCTGCACACCCATCTGCGTGAGCCCGGCCGTGAGGACTCCGAGACCGTGCTCACCGGTACCAGGGCCGCGGCCGTCGGCGGGTTCACCGCCGTCCACGCCATGGCGAACACGTTTCCGGTGGCCGACACCGCCGGTGTCGTGGAGCAGGTCTGGCGCCTCGGAAGGGAATCCGGCTACTGCGACGTGCAGCCCGTCGGCGCCGTCACCGTGGGCCTCGACGGCAAGCAGCTGGCCGAGCTCGGTGCGATGCACGACTCGGCCGCCGGGGTGAAGGTCTTCTCAGACGACGGCAAGTGCGTCCACGACGCCGTGATCATGCGCCGCGCCCTCGAGTACGTGAAGGCATTCGACGGAGTCGTCGCCCAGCACGCCCAGGAACCCCGCCTCACCGAAGGCGCCCAGATGAACGAGGGCGTGGTCTCGTCCGAGCTCGGCCTCGGCGGCTGGCCGGCCGTCGCCGAGGAGTCGATCATCGCCCGTGACGTCCTGCTCGCCGCCCACGTCGGCTCCCGGGTGCACATCTGCCATCTGTCGACCGCGGGATCCGTCGAGATCGTCCGCTGGGCCAAGTCCAAGGGGTGGAACGTCACCGCCGAGGTCACCCCGCACCACCTGCTGCTCACCGACGAGCTGGTGCGCACGTACAACCCGGTCTACAAGGTGAACCCGCCGCTGCGCACCGAGGCCGATGTGATGGCGCTGCGCGAGGCACTCGCCGACGGCACGATCGACTGCGTCGCCACCGACCACGCCCCGCACCCGCACGAGGACAAGGACTGCGAGTGGGCCGCGGCCGCCATGGGAATGGTCGGACTCGAGACAGCGCTCTCCGTCGTACAGCAGACGATGGTCGACACCGGTCTGGTGGACTGGGCCGTCGTCGCCGACCGGATGTCCTTCCGGCCCGCGGCCATCGGCAGGCTGGCCGGGCACGGGCGCCCCATCTCGGCAGGCGAGCCCGCGAACCTCACTCTCATCGATCCGGATTACCGTGGTGAGGTGGACCCCGCGGGCTTCGCCTCCCGCAGCCGCAACACTCCGTACGAGGGGCGTGAGCTGCCGGGACGCGTCACCCACACCTTCCTGCGGGGCCGGGCAACGGTCGTGGACGGGAAGCTGGCGTGACACCTCTCATCAACCTGGCAGCGGTCAGCCCGGCAGTCGGACACCTCGCAGCCGAGCAGAAGTCGGCGCAGGTCACCGACTGGGCGGGGCGCATCGGCTGGATCATCGGGCTGCTGCTCGTCATCACGCTCGTCTACTGGCTGATGCGTGAGGGCTGGAAGTGGCGGGGGACGCTGCAGGGCGATCTCCCCGAGCTCCCCGCCGCGCCCGCGGAGCCGGGTGCGGCGACACTGACCATGAGCGGCCGCTACCACGGTTCGACAACCGCGGGGCAGTGGCTCGACCGGATCGTCGCGCGAGGACTGGGTACCCGCAGCAGGGCCGATGTGACGCTGACGGACGCCGGAGTGGACGTCGTACGCCCGGGGGCGAACGACTTCTTCATCCCGGCCGCCCAGCTGCGCGGGGCCAGGCTCGACAAGGGCATCGCGGGCAAGGTGCTCACCGAGGGCGGACTGCTCATCATCACCTGGCAGCACGGCGACAGGCTGATCGACTCCGGTTTCCGCTCGGACCACTCGGCCGGGCAGGCCGCCTGGGCCGAGGCCATCAACTCCATGAAGCAGTCGGCGAACGACTCCATCACTACGGAAGGCACCGCACGATGACGATCTCCAATCCGGGGAACGCCTCGAAGAGGAAATCGGCGCCTCCCGCCGTACTCGTCCTGGAGGACGGCCGCAGCTTCCGCGGCCGTGCCTACGGGACCCTGGGGGAGACCTTCGGTGAAGCGGTGTTCAACACCGGCATGACCGGTTACCAGGAAACCCTCACCGACCCCTCGTACCACCGTCAGGTTGTCGTGATGACCGCCCCGCACGTCGGGAACACCGGTGTCAACGACGAGGACGACGAGTCGAAGAAGATCTGGGTCGCGGGCTATGTGGTGCGTGACCCCGCGCGCATTCCGTCGAACTGGCGCTCGCAGCGCTCCCTCGAGGACGAACTGGTGAGCCAGGGCGTCGTCGGTATCAGCGGTATCGACACCCGTGCGCTCACCCGCCATCTGCGCGAGCGGGGCGCCATGCGCGTCGGCATCTTCTCCGGCAACGCGATCGCCGACGAGGGAACGCTCCTCGCGCGGGTCCGCCAGGCCCCGGAGATGGACGGCGCCGATCTCTCCGCCGAGGTCGCCACGACCGAGACCTACGTCGTGCCCGCGGTCGGCGAGAAGAAGTTCACCGTCGCCGCGATCGACCTCGGCATCAAGGGCATGACCCCGCACCGGATGGCCGAGCGCGGCATCGAGGTGCACGTGCTGCCGGCCGGCGCCACAGCCGACGACGTCTACGCGGTGGCCCCGGACGGAGTGTTCCTCTCCAACGGCCCCGGCGACCCCGCCACCGCCGACCTCACCGTGATCAAGGCCGTCCTGGAGCGCAAAACGCCGCTCTTCGGCATCTGCTTCGGCAATCAGCTGCTCGGCCGTTCGCTCGGCTTCGGCACGTACAAGCTCAAGTACGGCCACCGCGGGATCAACCAGCCCGTCCAGGACCGCACGACCGGCAAGGTCGAGGTCACGGCGCACAACCACGGCTTCGCCGTCGACGCACCGCTCGACCGGGTCTCCGACACCCCGTACGGCCGCGCCGAGGTCTCGCACGTCTGCCTCAACGACAACGTGGTCGAAGGTCTCCAGCTGCTCGACCAGCCCGCATTCAGCGTCCAGTACCACCCCGAAGCAGCCGCAGGCCCGCACGACGCCGCGTATCTCTTCGACCGCTTCGTAGAGCTCATGGAGGGCCAGCGTGCCTAAGCGCACCGATATCCAGTCCGTCCTGGTCATCGGTTCAGGACCGATCGTCATCGGCCAGGCAGCCGAGTTCGACTACTCCGGCACCCAGGCCTGCCGGGTCCTCAAGGCCGAGGGCCTGCGGGTCATTCTGGTCAACTCCAACCCCGCCACGATCATGACCGACCCGGAGATCGCCGACGCGACCTATGTCGAGCCGATCACGCCCGAGTTCGTCGAGAAGATCATCGCCAAGGAGCGCCCCGACACCCTGCTCCCGACCCTCGGCGGGCAGACCGCGCTCAACACGGCGATCTCCATGCACGAGAACGGTGTCCTTGAGAGGTACGGCGTCGAGCTGATCGGCGCCAACGTCGAGGCCATCAACAAGGGCGAGGACCGCGACCTCTTCAAGGGGGTCGTCGAGGCCGTCCGCGCGAAGATCGGCCATGGCGAGTCCGCCCGCTCGGTCATCTGCCACACCATGGACGACGTCATCGGCGGTGTCGGCGAGCTCGGCGGCTACCCCGTCGTCGTCCGCCCCTCCTTCACCATGGGCGGCGCCGGCTCCGGCTTCGCGCACAACGAGGAGGAGCTGCGCCGTATCGCAGGCCAGGGCCTGATGCTCTCGCCCACCACCGAGGTGCTCCTGGAGGAGTCCATCCTCGGCTGGAAGGAGTACGAGCTGGAGCTGATGCGCGACAAGCACGACAACGTCGTGGTCGTCTGCTCCATCGAGAACTTCGACCCGATGGGTGTGCACACCGGTGACTCGATCACCGTCGCACCGTCGATGACACTGACCGACCGCGAATACCAGCGACTGCGCGACATCGGCATCGCGATCATCCGCGAGGTCGGCGTGGACACCGGCGGCTGCAACATCCAGTTCGCGGTCAACCCGGACGACGGCCGGATCATCGTCATCGAGATGAACCCCCGCGTCTCGCGTTCCTCGGCGCTCGCATCGAAGGCGACCGGTTTCCCGATCGCGAAGATCGCGGCCCGTCTCGCCGTCGGGTACACGCTGGACGAGATCCCCAACGACATCACGGAGAAGACTCCGGCGTCCTTCGAGCCGACCCTCGACTATGTCGTGGTCAAGGTGCCCCGCTTCGCGTTCGAGAAGTTTCCGGCCGCCGACGCCACCCTCACCACCACCATGAAGTCGGTGGGCGAGGCCATGGCCATCGGCCGCAACTTCTCCGAAGCGCTGAACAAGGCGCTGCGCTCGCTGGAGAAGAAGGGATCGCAGTTCACCTTCACCGGTGAGCCCGGCGACAAGGACGCGCTGCTGGAGACGGCCAAGGTTCCCACCGACGGCCGTATCAACACCGTCATGCAGGCCATGCGGGCCGGCGCGACGCCCGAGGAGGTCTTCGACGCGACGAAGATCGACCCGTGGTTCGTGGACCAGCTGTTCCTGATCAAGGAGCATGCGGACGAGCTCGCCGCAGCCGAGAAGCTCGACCCCTGGCTGCTCTCCGACGCCAAGCGCCACGGCTTCTCGGACATCCAGATCGCCGAGATCCGCGGCCTGCGCGAGGACGTCGTGCGAGAGGTGCGGCACGCACTGGGCGTGCGTCCCGTCTACAAGACTGTCGACACCTGCGCGGCCGAGTTCGCCGCGAAGACCCCGTACTTCTACTCCTCGTACGACGAGGAGAGCGAGGTCGCGCCGCGCGAGAAGCCCGCCGTGATCATCCTGGGCTCGGGTCCGAACCGGATCGGCCAGGGCATCGAGTTCGACTACTCCTGTGTCCACGCCTCCTTCGCACTGAGCGACGCCGGCTACGAGACCGTGATGGTCAACTGCAACCCCGAGACCGTCTCCACCGACTACGACACCTCCGACCGGCTCTACTTCGAGCCGCTCACACTCGAGGACGTACTGGAGATCGTGCACGCCGAGACGCTCGCGGGACCGGTGGCCGGGGTCATCGTCCAGCTCGGTGGCCAGACCCCCCTCGGTCTGGCCCAGGCGCTCAAGGACAACGGCGTGCCGGTCGTCGGCACCCCGCCCGAGGCGATCCACGCAGCCGAGGACCGCGGAGCCTTCGGCCGGGTGCTCGCCGAGGCGGATCTGCCCGCCCCCAAGCACGGCACCGCGACGACCTTCGACGAGGCCAAGGCCATCGCCGACGAGATCGGATACCCGGTCCTGGTGCGCCCCTCGTACGTGCTCGGCGGCCGCGGCATGGAGATCGTGTACGACGAGTCCCGTCTCTCCTCGTACATCACCGAGTCCACCGAGATCAGCCCCAGTCGCCCGGTGCTGGTCGACCGCTTCCTGGACGACGCGATCGAGATCGATGTCGACGCGCTCTACGACGGCACCGAGCTCTATCTCGGCGGGGTCATGGAGCACATCGAGGAGGCCGGGATCCACTCCGGCGACTCCGCCTGTGCGCTGCCCCCGATCACTCTCGGCGGCTTCGACATCAAGCGGCTGCGCACATCGACGGAGGCCATCGCCAAGGGTGTCGGCGTCCGCGGACTGATCAACATCCAGTTCGCGATGGCGGGCGACATCCTCTACGTGCTCGAGGCCAACCCGCGCGCCTCGCGTACCGTCCCCTTCACGTCGAAGGCCACGGCGGTGCCGCTGGCCAAGGCCGCCGCCCGTATCTCGCTGGGGGCGACCGTCGCCGAGCTGCGCGCCGAGGGCATGCTCCCGGCCACCGGCGACGGCGGCACGCTGCCGCACGACGCGCCCATCTCCGTCAAGGAGGCCGTGATGCCGTGGTCGCGTTTCCGCGACATGCACGGACGCGGTGTCGACACGGTCCTCGGCCCGGAGATGCGCTCCACCGGCGAGGTCATGGGCATCGACTCGGTCTTCGGCACGGCGTACGCCAAGTCGCAGGCCGGCGCGTACGGCCCGCTGCCCACCAAGGGCCGGGCGTTCATCTCGGTCGCCAACCGGGACAAGCGCTCCATGATCTTCCCGGCGCGTGAGCTGGTCGCCCACGGCTTCGAACTGCTGGCCACGTCGGGCACCGCCGAAGTGCTGCGCCGCAACGGCATCAAGGCCACGGTGGTACGCAAACTGAGTGAGGGCGAAGGACCGGCGGGCGAGCGGACCATCGTCCAGCTCATCCATGACGGTGAGGTCGACCTCATCGTCAACACCCCGTACGGCACCGGCGGCCGTCTCGACGGCTACGAGATCCGCACGGCGGCAGTGGCCCGCTCCGTTCCCTGCCTGACCACGGTCCAGGCGCTCGCCGCCGCGGTGCAGGGCATCGACGCGCTCAACGGCGGGGACGTCGGCGTCCGGTCGCTCCAGGAACACGCCGAGCAACTGACCGCGGCCCGCGACTAGCAGTTCAGCAGGGGGACACCGGAAACGGTGTCCCCCTCTTCATGAGGACACTGAGATGTACAAACTCTTCTTCGAGCTGGTCTTCAAGCGGATGGACCCGGAGCGTGCCCACCATCTGGCGTTCCGCTGGATCCGGGCCGCCGCCGGAATTCCGGTGCTGCGCACCTTCATCGCGGCCGCGCTCGCCCCCCGGTACGAGGAACTGCGCACCGAGGCACTGGGCCTGCGGATGCACGGACCCTTCGGGCTCGCCGCCGGTTTCGACAAGAACGCCGTGGCCATCGACGGAATGACGATGCTCGGCTTCGACCACATCGAGATCGGTACGGTCACCGCGCAGCCCCAGCCGGGCAACCCCCCGAAGCGTCTCTTCCGTCTGGTGAAGGACCGCGCGCTCATCAACCGGATGGGCTTCAACAACGAGGGTTCGGAGGCTGTCGCGGCCCGTATGGCGGCGCGCAGCCAGGTCTTCCGTACCACGGTCGGTGTCAACATCGGCAAGACCAAGGTCGTCCCGGAGGAGGAGGCGGTCGGCGACTACGTCGCGTCGGCCGAGCGGCTCGCGGCGCACGCCGATTACCTGGTGGTGAACGTGTCCTCGCCGAACACCCCGGGCCTGCGGAACCTCCAGGCCACCGAGGCGCTCCGGCCGCTGCTGACGGCCGTACGGGAGGCCGCCGACCGTACGGTCCCCGGCCGGCGGGTGCCGCTCCTGGTGAAGATCGCCCCCGATCTGGCCGACGAGGACGTGGACGCCGTCGCGGACCTGGCCGCCGAGCTCCGTCTGGACGGCATCATCGCCACCAACACCACCATCGCCCGCGAAGGTCTCGGGCTGCGGTCGGCGCCGGCGCTGGTGAAGGAGACCGGTGGCCTCTCCGGGGCTCCGCTCAAGGAGCGCTCGCTGGAGGTCCTGCGCCGTCTGCACGCCCGCGTGGGGGACGACCTGACCCTCATCGGGGTCGGCGGCATCGAGACCGCAGAGGACGCCTGGCAGCGGATCCTCGCCGGCGCGACGCTCGTCCAGGGATACAGCGCCTTCATCTACCAGGGCCCGTTCTGGGCCCGCGCGATCCACAAGGGGCTCGCCGCCCGGCTCCGGGCCAGCCCCTACGCCACCCTCGCCGAAGCAGTCGGCGCCGAGAACCGGAAGGTCACCCGATGAGTCCCGTCGAACCCTTCGGCGCACGCCTGCGCCACGCCATGGACACCCGCGGCCCGCTCTGTGTGGGCATCGACCCGCATGCGTCCCTGCTGACCGCCTGGGGCCTGGCGGACGACGTCGCCGGCCTGGAGCGGTTCACCCGTACCGTCGTGGAGGCGCTGGCGGACCGCGTGGCCGTGCTCAAGCCTCAGTCCGCCTTCTTCGAGCGCTTCGGGTCCCGCGGTGTCGCGGTACTCGAGAGCGCCGTCGCCGATGCGCGTGCGGCCGGAGCCCTGGTGCTGATGGACGCCAAGCGCGGCGACATCGGCTCGACCATGGGCGCCTACGCGGCGACCTACCTCGAGAAGGACTCGCCGCTCTTCTCGGACGCCGTGACCGTCTCGCCGTATCTCGGCTTCGGCTCGCTCCGGCCGGCTCTGGACGCCGCCGTGCTCAGCGGATCCGGTGTGTTCGTGCTCGCGCTGACCTCCAATCCGGAGGGCGCCGAGGTCCAGCGGTCCACGGCTGCCGACGGCCGGTCCGTCGCCCAGGTACTGCTCGACCACATGGCGGCCGAGAACGAGGGCGCCGAGCCGCTGGGCGCGGTCGGCGCGGTGGTCGGTGCGACACTCGGCGAAGCGGGTGTGCGGCTGGACATCAACGGGCCGCTGCTGGCCCCCGGGATCGGGGCCCAGGGCGCGACCCCCGCCGATCTGCCCGCCGTATTCGGTTCCGCGGTCCGTAATGTGCTGCCGAGCGTCAGCCGCGGCGTGCTGCGTCACGGACCGGACATCGCCGCTCTGCGTGATTCGGCCGCCCGCTTCACCGACGAGGTACGCGCGGCGGTCTCCGGCTGAGGACTGCCCGAGGTCGGGGGCTGATGGCGGTCAAGACCCCGTGCGGGAGCGTACAGATTCGGCCAATGGTCACCCGGCAGACCGAAAACCGGGGTTATATGCACCAAATGTCGCCCCCAGTCACAGCTGACCAGGACTTTTCGTCTGTTCTCGCTGACTGGAGCGGCCCTGGCCGCTAGTCTCCGTCGAGAGCCGACTCGCAATTCCTTTGCACGTCGCTCACCAGGTGTGGGGCGATCAGTCCCGCACCGGTCCGTATCCGACAGTTCGACATCCGAGGTGACGTAGGCGTGGCTCTTCCGCCCCTTACCCCTGAACAGCGCGCAGCCGCGCTCGAAAAGGCCGCCGCGGCTCGCCGGGAGCGGGCCGAGGTCAAGAATCGACTCAAGCACTCCGGTGCATCCCTCCACGAGGTCATCAAGCAGGGCCAGGAGAACGGTGTCATCGGCAAGATGAAGGTCTCCGCTCTCCTCGAGTCCCTGCCCGGCGTGGGCAAGGTCCGCGCCAAGCAGATCATGGAGCGGCTCGGCATTTCCGAGAGCCGCCGGGTGCGCGGTCTCGGCTCCAATCAGATCGCCTCTCTGGAGCGCGAGTTCGGTGGCGGCGCTGCCTGACGTCCCAGGCACCCCTGGGAAGCTGGAATAATCGCCGTATGGCTGTAACACCCCGGGGGACGTCCCCCGCATCCCCGGACCCCTGTCCGCGGCTGACCGTGCTCTCCGGCCCCTCCGGGGTCGGCAAGAGCACGGTCGTCGCGCACATGCGCAAGGTTCACCCCGAGGTATGGCTCTCGGTGTCGGCGACGACCCGCAAGCCACGCCCCGGCGAGCGTCATGGCGTCCAGTACTTCTTCGTGGACGACGGGGAGTTCGACAAGCTCATCGCGAACGGTGAGCTGCTTGAGTGGGCCGAATTCGCGGGCAATCGCTACGGCACTCCACGCCGGGCGGTGCTGGAGCGACTCGAGGCGGGCGAGCCGGTGCTCCTGGAGATCGATCTCCAGGGCGCCCGGCTCGTGCGGGAGTCGATGCCGGAGGCTCAGCTGGTGTTCCTGGCTCCGCCCAGCTGGGACGAGCTGGTCCGCCGGCTGACCGGCCGCGGGACCGAGCCGTCCGATGTCATCGAACGGCGGCTGGACGCCGCGAAGATCGAACTGGCCGCCGACGCGGAGTTCGATACGACCCTTGTCAATACCTCCGTCGAGGACGTGGCCCGCGAGCTGCTAGCCTTGGTCAAGGTTCTTTGATTTTCACTCCATCGGAAGGCAGAGAGTGTCCTCTTCCATCTCCACGCCCGAGGGCATCATCAACCCGCCGATTGATGAGCTGCTCGAGGCAACCGACTCCAAGTACAGCCTTGTGATCTACGCCGCCAAGCGCGCGCGCCAGATCAACGCGTACTACTCGCAGCTGGGCGAAGGCCTGCTCGAGTACGTCGGTCCGCTGGTGGACACGCACGTCCACGAGAAGCCCCTCTCGATCGCGCTCCGCGAGATCAACGCGGGTCTGCTGACCTCCGAGGCCATCGAGGGCCCCGCGCAGTAACGCAGACAGCTGTTTTTTCCCCACAGGCCCGGCAGCGCTACTGCCGGGCCTGTGGTGTGTCATGGGTGTACGAATCCGAATGCGGGAGCCGGGGAGGCATGGACGTGGCGGACAGGCCGAAGGTCGTTCTGGGGGTCAGCGGAGGCATCGCCGCGTACAAGGTGTGCGAGGTGCTGCGCAGGCTCACCGAGTCGGGCCATGACGTGCGGGTCGTACCGACGGCTTCGGCGCTGCACTTCGTCGGTGCCGCCACCTGGTCGGCACTCTCCGGGCATCCGGTGTCGACCGAGGTGTGGACCGATGTCCACGAGGTGCCGCACGTGCGGATCGGCCAGGAGGCGGATCTGGTCCTGGTCGCTCCCGCGACGGCGGATATGCTCGGCAAGGCCGCCCACGGACTTGCCGACGATCTGCTGACCAACACCCTGCTCACCGCCCGATGTCCGGTGGTCTTCGCGCCCGCCATGCACACCGAGATGTGGGAGCACCCCGCAACCCAGGAGAACGTGGCCACGCTGCGGCGCCGCGGCGCCGTGGTGATCGAGCCCGCCGTCGGCAGGCTCACCGGGGTCGACACGGGCAAGGGGCGGCTGCCCGATCCCGGCGCGATCTTCGAGGCCTGCCGGCAGGTGCTCGCCCGCGGAGTCGCCGGGCCCGACCTCGCGGGCCGCCATGTGGTGGTCAGCGCGGGCGGCACCCGGGAGCCGCTCGACCCGGTCCGCTATCTGGGCAACCGTTCCTCCGGGAAACAGGGCTATGCCCTCGCCCGTACTGCTGTCGCCCGCGGGGCCAGGGTGACGCTCATCGAGGCCAACACCGGGCTGCCCGACCCGGCCGGCGCCGACATCGTCCACGTCGGCACCGCCGTACAGCTGCGCGAGGCCGTCCTCAAGGCGGCGGCGGACGCCGACGCGGTGGTCATGGCCGCCGCTGTCGCCGATTTCCGGCCCGCGTCCTACGCCGAGGGAAAGATCAAGAAGAAGGACGGCCAGGAGCCCGCGCCGATCGTCCTGGTCCGCAATCCGGACATCCTCGCCGAGATCTCCGCCGACCGGGCCACTGCCGGGCAGGTGGTCGTCGGATTCGCCGCGGAGACCGACGACGTCATGGACAACGGCCGCGCGAAGCTGCGGCGCAAGGGCTGTGACCTGCTGGTGGTCAATGAGGTGGGCGAGCGGAGGACCTTCGGGTCCGAGGAGAACGAAGCGGTCGTCCTCGACGCCGAAGGAGGCGAGACCGCGGTGCCGTACGGTCCGAAGGCGGCACTTGCCGATGCGGTCTGGGACCTGGTGGTACCCAGGCTGGGATGAAATTCTTGTGTCACCCCACCCGATGGATGGAACCGGGCCTGTCCGGCTTTCCAGCCGGCGGAACCGGGTGGAGCCTTGCCCCGATAGGCAGTGCCTCAGGTCACACGGCTCCCACGTGTCGAGACACGTGGCCCGTTGGCCGGGGGCGACCGATAAACTGGTCGCGGAACGAGCCGGGCGCAGCCCCCGGCCGCTCCACCCATGATCAGCCAGCAGCCGCTGCAACCCCAGGGAGCGTTGTGTCCCGTCGTCTGTTCACCTCGGAGTCAGTCACCGAGGGCCACCCCGACAAGATCGCTGACCAGATCAGCGACACGATTCTCGACGCACTTCTGCGCGAGGACCCGACCTCCCGTGTAGCCGTGGAGACCCTGATCACCACAGGCCAGGTGCATGTGGCCGGTGAGGTCACCACCAAGGCGTATGCGCCGATCGCGCAGCTCGTCCGCGACAAGATCCTCGACATCGGCTACGACTCGTCGAAGAAGGGCTTCGACGGTGCCTCCTGCGGCGTCTCGGTGTCCATCGGCGCACAGTCGCCCGACATCGCCCAGGGCGTCGACACCGCCTGGGAGAAGCGCGTCGAGGGCGACGAGGACGAGCTCGACAAGCAGGGCGCGGGCGACCAGGGCCTGATGTTCGGTTACGCCTGCGACGAGACACCCGAGCTCATGCCGCTGCCCATCTACCTGGCACACCGGCTCTCGCGCCGTCTCTCCGAGGTGCGCAAGAACGGCGCCATCCCGTATCTGCGCCCCGACGGCAAGACCCAGGTGACCATCGAGTACGACGGCGACAAGGCGATCCGCCTCGACACGGTCGTCGTGTCGTCGCAGCACGCGAGCGACATCGACCTGGACTCCCTGCTCACCCCCGACATCCGCGAGTTCGTCGTCGAGCATGTGCTCAACCAGCTCATCGAGGACGGCATCAAGCTGGAGACCGAGGGCTACCGGCTGCTGGTCAACCCGACCGGCCGCTTCGAGATCGGCGGCCCGATGGGCGACGCGGGTCTGACCGGCCGCAAGATCATCATCGACACCTACGGCGGCATGGCACGTCACGGCGGCGGTGCCTTCTCGGGCAAGGACCCGTCGAAGGTCGACCGCTCGGCCGCTTACGCCATGCGCTGGGTCGCCAAGAACGTGGTGGCCGCCGGTCTTGCCTCGCGCTGCGAGGTCCAGGTCGCCTATGCGATCGGCAAGGCGGAGCCGGTGGGCCTGTTCGTCGAGACCTTCGGCACCGCGTCGGTGGACGTCGAGAAGATCGAGCACGCCATCACCGAGGTCTTCGACCTCCGCCCGGCCGCGATCATCCGTGACCTCGACCTGCTCCGGCCCATCTACGCGCAGACCGCCGCATACGGCCACTTCGGCCGCGAGCTCCCGGACTTCACCTGGGAGCGCACGGACCGGGTGGACGCGCTGCGCAAGGCAACCGGTCTGTAGGACCGGCCCCGAACGGCGGCCGTACCTGCGCCGGCCCCGAGCGGTTCCCAGGTTCCGGCGGTCGTCGTACCACCGCTGCTCAGCTGCATATCGGCCCGTCAGGGGCGTCACCGGATCCTTCGGTGGCGCCGCTGGCGGGCCGCTTGCGGTGTGAAGCTGTTTCACCCGCCCGCCGGTCACACCGCGGCGGTCACCGGGCCGTCGGGATGTCAGTGGCTTCTGGTAGGAATTTGGCTGTGAGCAGCGAGGACGAACCGAACACGGGGCCGCGGCAGACCGCGGCCCCGGAACAGCTCGCGCTCATCAGGGAGACGGTGCGCACGGCGAAGGTCCCGCGGGCCAAGCCGCGGACCTGGCGGGGCGCCGCGCTCGCCGGGGAGCTGCCGGTGGCGCGGGTCGTGGTGAACAAGGGCGTGCTCCATCTCGACCAGTTCTTCGACTACGCCGTTCCCGAGGAGCTGGACGAAGCCGCCCAGCCGGGTGTGCGGGTGCGGGTCCGGTTCGGAGCGGGGAACCGGAACGTCCGGGCCGGCCGCCGTGAGGGCGGCGGGCTGATCGACGGGTTCGTCGTGGAGCGGCGTGCTGAATCCGACTACGCGGGTCCGCTGGCCGCGCTCGCCGGAGTGGTCTCGCCCGAGCCGGTGCTCAGCGCCGAGCTGCTGGCACTCGCACGGGCGGTGGCCGACCGGTATGCGGGCTCTCTCGCCGACGTACTGCAGCTGGCAGTGCCGCCGAGGAACGCGCGTGCCGAGGGCAGGCCGTCACCGCCACCGCTGGAGTCACCGGCGGAGCCGGAACCGGCCAGCTGGGGGCGTTATGCGCAGGGCCCCGGTTTTCTGCGGGCGCTCGCCGGCGGCGGAGCGCCGCGCGCCGTCTGGACCGCGCTGCCCGGCCCGCACTGGCCGCGGGAGGTGGCGATCGCCGTACGGGCGGCGCTGGCCTCCGGTCGCGGTGCGCTGGTCGTGGTGCCGGACGGGCGGACGGCGGCGCGCGTGGACGCGGCACTCACCGAGGAGCTGGGCGCCGGGCGGCACGCGCTGCTCACCGCCGATGCGGGGCCCGAGAAGCGGTACCGCCAGTGGCTGGCGGTACGGCGCGGTTCGGTGCGGGCGGTGGTCGGGACGCGGGCCGCCATGTTCGCGCCGGTGCGGGACCTCGGCCTGGTCGTCATCTGGGAGGACGGGGACTCCAGCCACAGTGAGCCGCATGCACCGCTGCCGCACGCGCGCGAGGTGCTGCTGCTGCGTGCCGCACACGACAAGTGCGCCTTTCTGCTCGGCAGCAGAAGCTGCACGGTGGAGGCGGCTCAGCTCGTGGAGAGCGGCTGGGCGTCCCCGCTGGTCGCGGACCGCGAGCAGATCCGGGCGGCCGCACCGCTGGTGCGGACCGTCGGGGACATGGACCTGGCCCGGGACGAGGCGGCCCGCGCCGCGCGACTGCCGACCGTGGCCTGGCAGGCGGTCAGGGAAGGGCTGAAGAGCGGTCCGGTGCTGGTGCAGGTGCCGAGGCGGGGCTATGTGCCGAGACTCTCCTGCGAGCGGTGCAGGACACCGGCCCGGTGCGCGCACTGCTCGGGACCGCTGGAGGCCCCGGACGAGCGGGCGCTGCACTGCGCATGGTGCGGACGTGACGCTGCCGGCCGGCGCTGCGCGGAATGCGGCCATACGGGACTGCGGGCCCTGATCGTGGGGTCCCGGCGCACCGCTGAGGAGCTGGGACGGGCGTTTCCCGCCGTACCCGTGCGGACATCCGGACGCGACCATGTGCTCGACACCGTGGACGGCCGGCCCGCCCTGGTGGTCAGTACCCCGGGCGCCGAGCCGGTCGCCGAGAGCGGCTATGCGGCCGCACTGCTGCTCGACGGCTGGGTCATGCTCGGGCGCCCCGACCTGCGGGCCGGTGAGGAGGCGCTGCGCCGCTGGATGGACGCCGCATCGCTGGTACGCGGCCAGGTCGAAGGCGGCACGGTGGTGGTCGTCGCCGAGCCGACGCTGCGCCCGGTGCAGGCCCTGGTCCGCTGGGACCCGGTGGGGCACGCGGTGCGTGAGCTGGCCGAGCGGGCCGAGCTGGGCTTCCCGCCCGTCTCCCGGATGGCCGCCGTGTCCGGGAAACCAGCGGCGGTGGAGGCGTTCATGGAAGCGGTCCGGCTGCCGGGGGACGCCGAGGTGCTGGGGCCGGTGGCTGTCGAGGCCGGCGATCCGAACCGGCCGCGCAGGACCGGCGAAGCGCCGCCGGGGGAGAACTGGCAGCGTGCGCTGATCCGGGTGCCGCCCGGCAGCGGTGCGGAGCTCGCCGCAGCGCTCAGGACGGCGCAGGCGGCGCGGCTGACCCGCGGCGGCGATCCGGTACGGATCAGGGTGGACCCGCCGGAGATCGGCTGAGAGGGCCCAGCCCGGCGTCCGCGCATCGGTGTCCCGGCGCACGGCTGCCCCCGGACGGCCGCTCTCCGGGGGCAGTGCAACGGGGGCGGGGCGGGTCAGCCGTTCCGAGGACCGGGGAACGCGCTCGTGCGTGCCTCTTCCCGGGACGACTGGCTGCCCGCCGGCGGCTGCGGCGGCATCGACCGCGCGGCAGGTACGGAGGGGAGGCCGGGCGCAGCGGGCAGTGTGTGCGCCGGGCCCGTCTGCGGTGCGCTCTCCTCATCGGTGGTGGGGTCGGTTTCGGTTTCGGCGGTGGTGGCCGTGGCGGTGGCCGCTGCGGCGCGCCGGGCACCGTATCTGCGGTGCACCGCCTGTTTGGTGACGCCGAGGGCCGAACCCACCGCGTCCCACGAGAATCCCAGCGAACGGTCGAAGTCCACCGCGGCGGTCACCAGTGTCTCGACACTGTCCCTCAGCTCCTGGGCCAGCCGGACGGTGGGGGCGGGAGCCCTGCCGTAGACGACGAAGCCCGTGGAGGGTCCCGAGCGGCGCGGACGGTAGACGTTCCCCAACTGGGCGGTCAGTGTGCGAAGTGCGTCCACCTGTCGGCGGACCCGCTCGATGTCCCGCACCAACAGGTGGAGGCTGGCCCGCGCTTGGGCGTCGTGGGTTGCGTGGTCGGCCATGAACAAGCCTCTCGAACCGGCGTTGAAAGGGATCGGGCCGCGCCTGCGGCCCTTGTCGTTTCGGTCAATCTCTCTTGACCAACGCGCCACCCGTTGATCTGGTCACGCTGCGGGGGCGTAAGGGCATATGCGAGGGGCGCGCAGCCAGGCGTACGCCCCCTCGGCCCGGCCCATAGACTGGTGCGCTGCTCGTTGTCGTACGTACCGGTCCGAGAGGCACCCAGTGAAACTCGTCTTCGCAGGCACCCCCGAAGTCGCCGTACCCGCCCTGGACGCTCTCATCGCATCCGGCAGGCACGAGGTGGCAGCCGTGGTCACCCGGCCCGACGCGCCGGCCGGGCGGGGACGCACCCTGATGGCGAGCCCGGTCGCACAGCGGGCCGAGGACGCCGGCATCGAAGTACTGAAGCCGGTCAAGCCGCGTGACGAGGACTTCCTGGCCCGGCTGCGCGAGATCGGCCCGGACTGCTGTCCCGTCGTGGCGTACGGAGCGCTGCTGCCGAAGTCCGCGCTCGAGGTTCCGGCCCGCGGCTGGGTCAATCTGCATTTCTCGCTGCTGCCGGCCTGGCGCGGTGCCGCGCCCGTGCAGCACGCGATCATCTCCGGCGACGAAGTGACGGGGGCGTCGACCTTCCTGATCGAGGAGGGGCTCGACTCGGGTCCGGTCTACGGAGTGCTGACCGAGGAGATCCGGCCCACCGACACCAGCGGCGATCTGCTCACCCGGCTCGCCTTCGCGGGCTCCGGTCTGCTCGTCGCCACCATGGACGGCATCGAGGACGGCACTCTGCACGCCGAACCGCAGCCGGCCGACGGCGTCACCCTCGCTCCGAAGATCAATGTCGAGGACGCGCAGGCCGACTGGACGGCGCCCGCGATGCGGGTGGACCGGGTGGTGCGCGGCTGCACCCCCGCGCCCGGCGCCTGGACGGTCTTCCGCGGCGAGCGGCTCAAGCTGGTCTCGCTCGCGCTGGTGGGCGACCGCACGGACCTCGCTCCGGGCGAGCTGTCCGTCACCAAGACCAACGTCTACGCGGGCACCGGCTCGCACGCCGTCGAGCTGCTGTGGGTCCAGCCGCAGGGCAAGAAGCCGATGCGCGCGGCCGACTGGGCGCGCGGAGTGCGCATCGCCCCCGGAGAGCACGTCGGGCCGGCGGACGTAGGCTGAGAGAGTTCGTCCCTCTCATCATCAGCGGAGCACCTTTCACGTGACCGACCAGCCTCGTCGCCGTCCAGCCCAGCAGCCGAAGCCGCACTCGAAGCCGTACCGCCGTCCGCAGAAGGATCCGGTGCGGATCCTCGCGTTCGAGGCACTGCGGGCAGTCGACGAGCGGGATGCCTACGCCAACCTCGTCCTGCCGCCGTTGCTGAAGAAGGCGCGCGAGAACCCCCAGTTCGACGGGCGGGACGCGGCACTGGCGACCGAGCTGGTGTACGGGACGCTCCGCAGGCAGGGGACGTACGACGCGGTGATCTCCGCGTGCATCGACCGGCCGCTGCGCCAGGTCGATCCGCCGGTGCTCGACGTCCTGGCCCTCGGCACCCATCAGCTGCTCGGAACCCGTATCCCCACGCACGCGGCGGTCTCGGCGAGCGTGGAGCTCGCCAGGGTGGTGCTCGGGGACGGACGGGCCAAGTTCGTCAACGCGGTCCTGCGCAAGGTCGCGGCCGACGACCTCGACGGCTGGCTGGAGCGGGTCGCTCCGCCGTACGACCAGGACGCCGAGGACCATCTGGCCGTGGTGCACTCGCATCCCCGGTGGATCGTCTCGGCGCTGTGGGACTCGCTGGGCGGCGGCCGCGCCGGAATCGAGGACCTGCTTGAGGCGGACAACGAACGGCCCGAGGTGACGCTGGTCGCCAGGCCGGGCCGGGCGACGACGGACGAACTCATCGAGGCAGCCGGAGAGGACTCCGCGCTGCCCGGGCGCTGGTCGCCGTACGCCGTACGGCTCGCGGAGGGTGGCGAGCCCGGTGCCATCGAAGCGGTACGGGACGGCAGGGCGGGGGTGCAGGACGAGGGCAGCCAGCTGGTCGCCATCGCTCTGGCCAACGCCCCGATGGAAGGCCGTGACGAGCGCTGGCTCGACGGGTGTGCCGGCCCCGGTGGCAAGGCCGCGATGCTGGCCGCCCTGGCGGCGCAGCGCGGGGCCACGCTGCTGGCTTCCGAGAAGCAACCGCACCGGGCCAGGCTGGTCGAGCGGACCCTGGCCGGCAATCCGGGGCCGTACCAGGTGATCGCCGCGGACGGCACCCGGCCGCCCTGGCTGCCCGGCTCTTTCGACCGGGTACTGATGGACGTCCCGTGCACCGGTCTCGGTGCTCTGCGGCGCAGGCCGGAAGCGCGCTGGCGGAGGCGTCCGGAGGACCTGGAGGGGTTCGCCCCACTCCAGCGCGGGCTGCTCAGGGAAGCCCTCGGCGCGGTGCGTGTCGGCGGCGTCGTCGGATACGCGACCTGCTCGCCGCACCTGGCCGAGACCCGGATCGTGGTGGACGACGTGCTCGGGGGCCGGGGCGGTCAGCCGGTCGAAGCCGAATGGATCGACGTGCGGCCGCTGATGCCCGGGGTCCCCGCCGTGGGGGACGGGCCCGACGTTCAGCTGTGGCCGCATCTGCACGGCACCGACGCCATGTATCTCGCCCTGCTGCGGCGAACGGGCTGAGGGAGGCATCCGGCAGCGGTTTCCGCGCGGGCCAGCGGAAGGACGGCATCCGGCAGCGGTCTCCGCGCGGGCCAGCGGAAGGACGGCATCCGGCAGCGGTCTCCGCGCGGGATGCCGGGGAGGAATCGCCGGGATTGTGAGGAGTGCGCGGCTCTGAGGCCGTACTTGGTCCGTACCGTGGCAGGCAACTGGGCCGGGGCATGGCAGGCTTGGGGCATGGCCGCGCAGATCAATCCCAGCATCCTGTCCGCCGACTTCTCCCGGCTCGCGGAGGAGGCGAGGGCTGTCGAAGGTGCCGACTGGCTCCATGTCGACGTGATGGACAACCACTTCGTGCCCAACCTGACGCTCGGCGTCCCGGTGGTGGAAGCGCTCAGCCGCGCGACGGACACCCCTCTGGACTGCCATCTGATGATCGAGAACGCGGACCGCTGGGCTCCGCAGTACGTCGAGGCCGGCGCGGGCTCGGTCACCTTCCACGCGGAGGCGGCCGCGGCCCCGGTGCGGCTGGCCCGCGAAATCAGGGCCAAGGGCGCCCGCGCCTCCATGGCGCTGAAGCCCGCGACGCCCATCGAGCCCTACGAGGACCTGCTCCCCGAGCTCGACATGCTGCTGATCATGACGGTGGAGCCCGGCTTCGGCGGACAGTCCTTCCTGGACATCATGCTGCCGAAGATCCGCAGGACCCGTGAGCTGATCTCGAAGCACGGCCTCGAACTGTGGCTGCAGGTCGACGGCGGTGTTTCCGCCTCCACCATCGAGCGGTGTGCCGAGGCAGGCGCGGATGTCTTCGTCGCGGGCTCCGCGGTGTACGGCGCCGACGACCCGGCCGCGGCCGTTCGCATGCTCAGGCACCAGGCGGAGGAGACCACCGCATCGGCCCCCTGGGCATGCGGCCACTGAGCCACCAGCAGATGAACGCGGCCCTCGCGGGCCGATCAAGATGTGCCGGATCTGACAGGATGGCGGGTCCGGGGAGTGAAACAGCAGTGAGGAGATCGCGGTGTCTGGTATGTCGTCGGGTCGACCAGCCCTGCGGATGGGACCCGCGGAGCTGGTGCAGGCGGCTGCCATGGCCCGCCGCTTCTACCTGGAGGGAAAATCCAAGATCCAGATCGCGGAGGAGTTCGGCGTCAGCCGCTTCAAGGTCGCACGGGTCCTGGAAACCGCCCTCGAGCGTGATCTCGTACGGATCGAGATCCGCGTACCCGCAGAGCTGGACGCCGAGCGTTCCGACGCGCTTCGGGCACGCTACGGGCTGCGCCACGCGGTCGTCGTGGAGTCTCCGGCCGAGGAGGCGGACGACGCCCCCGACCCGGAGAACCTGGGCGAGGTGGCTGCCGATCTGCTCGGCGAGCTGGTGACCGAGGGCGATGTGCTCGGCCTGGCCTGGGGCCGGTCCACCATCCACATGGCGGCGGCCCTGGACAGCCTGCCGCCGTGCACGGTCGTCCAGCTGACCGGTGTGTACGACGCCGGTACTGCCGAGCGCGGCTCGGTGGAGGCCGTGCGGCGGGCAGCCCAGGTGTCCGGGGGAGAGGCGCACCCCATCTACGCCCCGATGCTGCTGCCCGATCCGGCCACCGCGGCGGCGCTGCGCAACCAGACCGGGATCGCGCGTGCCTTCGAGTACTTCGACAAGGTGACCGTGGCCGCGGTGTCCATCGGCTCGTGGGAACCGGGGATCTCCACCGTCCACGACATGCTCAGTGACAAGGAGCGGCAGCACTACGCCTCGCTCGGAGTCGCCGCCGAGATGTCCGCCCACCTCTTCGACGCCGAGGGCCGGCGGGTCGGGCGCGACCTGGGCGAGCGGTGCATCACCGTGGAGGCCGACCGGCTGCGCCGCATCCCGGAGGTCGTGGCGATCGCGGGCGGCCAGCGCAAGGCGGCGGCGATCGGCGCCGTACTGAAGTCGGGGCTGGTCACCAGTCTGGTCACGGACACCGCGGCCGCCGACGTCCTGCTGACCGAGACCGGCCCTGGGCCGCGAAGGGCACTGGACAGGGCCGACCCGGACGGGGACTGACCAGACCGGCCGGCGGTCCGGGCCTCCTCAGTCCCGTCCGCGGGCCCGCTTGAAGCGGGCCAGTCCTTCGGACAGCTCGAGCAGCGGCTCGGGGTAGTCGTCACCGCCTCGGTCGGCCGCCCGGAGCTTCCACGGTTCGTGCACGGCGGCGCCTTTGATGCCTTGGAGCTCCGGCACCCAGCGGCGCACGTAGGCGCCGTCCGGGTCGTACCGTTTGCCCTGGGTCACCGGGTTGAAGACCCGGTTGGGCCGGCTGTCCGTGCCGGTGCCGGCCACCCACTGCCAGTTGAGCTGGTTGTTGGCCACATCGCCGTCGACCAGCAGCTGCAGGAAGTGCCGGGCTCCCACCCGCCAGTCCACGTACAGGGTCTTGGCGAGGAAACTCGCCGTGAGCAGCCGGCCGCGGTTGTGCATCCAGCCCTCGTGCTTCAGCTGGCGCATGGCGGCGTCGACCACCGGATAGCCGGTGCGCCCCTCCCGCCACGCCTCGGTGTCCCGCTCCGCCGCTGCCCCGGACCGCCAGGAGTCGTGCTGTGAGCGGTAGTCGTCGGTGGCGGCCGCCGGACGCGCGGCCAGCACCTGGTGGTGGAAGTCCCGCCAGCAGAGCTGCCGTACGAAGGCCTCTGCGCCGGGCCCGCCCGACCCGACGGCGCGGTGCACGAGCTCGACGGGGGAGAGGGTGCCGAAATGCAGATGCGGGGAGAGCTTCGACGTCGCGTCCCCCGGCAGATCGTCATGGCGCTCCTCGTAGGCGGCGAGCCCGGTGCGCTGCCAGGCAGCCCACTGCCTGCGGCCCTCTTCCTCACCGCCTGCCGCCAGGCCGTCCGAGACGCCGGACACCTTCTCGCGGGCCGGCGGAGCTTCCGATCCGATGCCGTCAGGGACCCTCACCACGCGCGGGGCCCGCAGGACACTCCGCAGGTGCTGCTGCGACCAGCGCCTGAAGTAGGGAGTGAACACGGCGAAGTGGTCCGAGCCGGCCGGGGTGATGTCGCCGGGCGGGACGGCGGTGACCACCGCGTCATGGACCAGCAGACGGCGGCCGTCGGATTCCAGCGCATCCCGCAGGCGCTCCTCCCGGCGGTCCGCGTAGCCGCTGATCCCCGCTGCCACGTGAACCTCACGGGCGTCGGCCTGCGCCGCGACCCGGCAGACCGCTTCGACCACATCACCGGACCGCACGACGAGACGGCCGCCGCGCTCCCGCAGCCCCGAGTCGAGTCCGTTCAGGCAGTCGGCGAGGAACGCTGTGCGGTTGGGGGTGGCGAAACCCGCGGCCCGGATGCGGCTGTCGTTGACGAAGAGCGGCACCACCTCGTCCACCGAGCCGATGGCCGCGTGCAGCGACGGATTGTCGTGCAGCCGGAGATCGGATGTGAACAGGGCGACCGATACGGTCATGGCGCCACTCCTGGTCGGGGTAGTACGGATACGGTTCAACGGCTTGTGGCCGAGGTGTCCTGCCAGGGGTGGAGATCAGCGCCGGACGCGGGGCGGTGTTCTGCGGGCCGGTGCACCCGTGGCCGCCTCGGTGACATTGCGTGCCATACCGCCGAACACGATGGCGTGGAACGGCGAGACGCTCCACCAGTACACATGTCCGAGCAGTCCGCGCGGATGGAAAACGGCCCGCTGCCGGTAGCGGGCGCGCCCCGACGGATCCCGGTCGGCGTACATCTCGAGCCAGGCGAGGCCGGGCAGCCGCATCTCGGCGCGCAGGCGCAGCAGATGCCCGGGTTCGATCTCCTCGACCCGCCAGAAGTCCAGCGAGTCCCCGACCCTGAGGTGTTCGGCGTCGCGCCTGCCGCGGCGCAGGCCCACCCCGCCCGCCAGCCGGTCCAGCCAGCCCCGGACCGCCCAGGCGAGCGGGAACGAATACCATCCGTGGTCGCCGCCGACCCCTTCGATCACCCGCCAGAGCGCCTCCGGTGAGGCGTCCACGGTGAGCTCACGGTGGTCGGTGTAGAGACTTCCGCCCGCCCAGCCCGGATCGGTCGGCAGGGGATCACTCGGTGCGCCGGGCAGGGATGCGGACGACCAACGCGTCGTGACATCGGCGTCCTGCACCCGCCGGAGGGCGAGCTTCAGAGCGGTTCCGAAGGTGAAGGGCTGCCCAGGCCCGTCCGGTACATGCTGCGCGATGTCGTGTTCGCCGCAGACGACCTCGTAGCGCAGGGATTCGGCGAGTGGCCGGGCAATGGACCGGGGGACCGGTGTCACCAGACCGATCCAGTGGCTGGACAGGCGGGGCGTGAGCATCGGCACGGGCAGGATGAGCCGGTGAGGCAGGCCCGCGACGATCGCGTAACGGCGCATCATCTCGCGGTACGTGATCACGTCGGGGCCGCCGATGTCGAAGCTCCGGCTCACCGAGGCCGGCATCCGCGCGCTTCCCACCAGATACCGCAGCACATCGCGGACGGCGATCGGCTGGATGCGGGTGTGCACCCAGCTGGGGGTCACCATGACCGGCAGCCGCTCGGTGAGATAGCGGAGCATCTCGAAGGAGGCCGACCCGGAGCCGATGATCACCGCGGCTCGGAGCACGGTGGTCGGCACGCCCGAGTCGAGGAGGATGCGGCCGACCTCGGCGCGGGAACGCAGGTGCGGGGACAGTTCCTCATCGGGGACCCCTTCGGGAGTGAGGCCGCCGAGATACACGATGCGCCGGACCCCCGCGGCCCTTGCCTGCTCGGCGAAGATCCGGGCTCCGGTGCGGTCCGTCTCCTCGAATCCTGGTCCGGTGCCCAGCGCGTGCACCAGGTAGTACGCCACGTCGACACCCTGCATGGCCGCGGCAACCGATGCGGCGTCGGTGACATCGCCCTGGACCACTTCGGCCCGGGAGGTCCACGGATAGTCGCGCAGCTTTTTCGGAGTCCGGGCCAGACAGCGCACCCGGTGGCCGGCCGCGAGCAGTTCCGGTACGAGTCTGCCGCCGATGTAGCCCGTCGCGCCGGTCACCAGGCAGCGTGGTGCGGTCGTGTCCTCGCCGTCGCTCATCGAAGCCTCAACATCTCGAATGCGGTCATATGTCGGTTGTGTCCATCCTTGCGTCTCGCGGGCCGCTTACGGTGGACGCGGCACCGGAGATCCGCAGGCCGGGCGGATCACCGGGTGGTGCCCCTTCCCGGGGGCGGCGGAACGGCAGTAGCGGAGCGCCCGCCGCTGGTGATATCGGCGGGGGTCTTCGCACTCCCGGCGGCCTGATGGCGCTCGCGCCAGTACGGGTTGTCGTGCGGGGAGGCCGCCGGTGACCCGCCCGTACACGCCGAAGGTCAGGATGAGCAGCCCCATCACGAAGCAGAAGATCACATTGGACATTCCGAAGCCGAGGACGTTTGCCGGCCGGTCGAGAATGAAGATGTGGGCGAAACCGCTGAGCAGGAACAGTGTGCCCACGGTCGTGTTGACCGTCGACACGATGTTGCCGCCGATGACGGCTCCGCCGATGAGGATGAGACCGACGAAGTGACACCGTGCTGAGGAGCCCGTTGGCGGACAACCCGGCGACCTGGGAGCCCGGGTGTTGAAGAGGTCCAGCTGGTCCGCGAATCCCAGGCTGCCGAACACCAGCAGAATCAGACCGAAGACGGCGGCCCCGGTCCATGTTCGGCGCGGCTCTGCCCGCCGGTGCGCTGGACGAAGCGGTACGGCGCACCGGTCCGTGCGCGGGGTGGCCTGTGGTCACAGTCGCGGGGCACGGCCAGTCGTCCACTGGCCCAGCACCTGACCGCGATCGAGTGGGGGGGACGCGGCGCACGCAGACGCCCGGCGGTGCTGATCGCGGGGCCGGGGTGGGCCGGGCCGCCCGTTCCGGGTACCCGGCGTCCCGGCGGCCTCCGTGAAGCCATCGAGCTGGTGGTCCCCGCGGGATCCGGCTGACGGCACCCCTCCACCGGTCCCACCCCTTCACCGGTCCCGGGGAGAAAACATCTCCGGAAGAGCGTCTACTGAGAGGCCCGGGCGCGTTGACCGGTGGCGTGAAAGGTGAGACTCCATGGCGGACAACCAGGGCCCTCGCCCCGATGTCATCGTGATCGGTGCCGGACTGGCGGGCCTGGCCTGTGCGGGCGACCTGTGCGGGGCAGGACTGTCCGTAGAGGTGCTGGAAGCGTCGGACGCGGCCGGCGGCAGGATGCGGACCGACCGGCAGGACGGCTTTCTTCTGGACCGGGGGTTCCAGGTCTTCAACACGTCCTACCCACAGGTGAAGCGGCGGGTGCGGCTCCGGGACCTCTCCCTGCGGCCCTTCACGCCAGGGGCTCTGGTGCACACTCCGTCCGGAAGGCTGCGCTTCACCGATCCCACCCGCCGGCCCGGCGCCGCCGCCGATCTCCTGCCGGGTCGGCTCGCCCCGGCACGCGACCTGCTGGCGCTGGGACTGCTGAGCCTGCGCGACATGTTCGGGCCGGTGGGCCCGCTGAAGCGCCGCGCGGACCGTACGACACTCACGGCGCTCGCCGATGCCGGGATCTCGGAGGGACTGACGGAGGAGTTCTTCCGGCCGTTTCTCTCCGGAGTCCTTCTGGAGGACGAGCTGGAAACGTCCTCCCGCTTCTTCCACCTGGTCTGGCGCAGCATGCTCCGCGGCACCCTCTGTCTGCCGGCGGCGGGTATCGGAGCGGTTCCGGCGCAACTCGCACAGGGTCTGCCGCCGGGCGTGCTGCACCTAGGGACCCCGGTCCGCGCACTCACCGGCTCGGGTGTCGGCCTCCAGGACGGTACGGGGCGGGAGGCGGCGGCCGTGGTCGTGGCCACCGGAGCTCGCGCGGCAGCGGCGCTCCTTCCGGGTCTCGACGTTCCTCCCGGCCGCACGGTGACGACCTACTACCACGCGGCGGCCGCTTCACCGCTGCGCGAGCCGACGCTGCTCGTGGACCGGCAGCGCCGCTTCCTGAACACCTGTGTGCTGAGCGAGGTGGCGCCGCCCTACGCGCCGGCCGGCCGGTCGCTCATCTCCACGTCCCTGCTCGGCCGGGACCTGCCCGGCCGGGAGGAGGGACTGCGCGAGGACCTGGCGGACGTCTACGGCACCCGTACCGCGACCTGGGAGCTGCTCGCCGCCCGGACGATCGAGGACGCGCTGCCCGCGATGCTCCCCCCGTGGCCGCTGAGCCGTACCTCGCGGACGGCTCCCGGCCGGTACGTGTGCGGAGACCACCGCGCCACCGGCTCGGTGCAGGGGGCACTCGCCTCCGGGGCGCGGGCCGCGAGGGAAGTACTCGAGGACCTGGGTAGGCGCAGCCGCAGCAGGGCATGACCCACCGGCGACAGAACAAGGAGACCACCGTGGTCAGCGTGGAACGGACCATCCGGTCGACCGTCCGGTCGACACCGTGATCGACTACCTGAAGGACTTCTCCCGCACCGAGGAGTGGGATCCGGGGACGAAGACCTGCCGCAGGCTTGACACCGGCCCCGTGCTGCCCGGCGCGACCTGGCGCAACGTCTCCGAGTTCCGGGGCCGGGAGACCGAGCTCACCTACCGGCTGACGCGGCTCGAGCCGCGCCGCCTGACGTTCGTGGGAGAAGGTCCGAAGGTCGAGTCCTCGACGACATGACCTTCGAGACCGCCGGCACAGGCACCCGGATCACCTACCGGGCGATTCTCCGCTTCCAGGGACCGCTGAAGCTGGCCGGGCCATTCCTGCGGGGCGAGTTCGAGCGGCTCGCCGACGAAGTGGAGAAGAAGCTTCCGCAGGTGCTGCTGAGCCTTGGATGAAGACACCAAGACCCTTCCGCGACCTCTGGCGGAAGGCACAGAGCGGGAGGTGCCGGCTCGCCAGAAGGGTGGGCCATCGGAGATGATGGCGTAGGAGCCGCAGCCTGATCCCTCGCTGGACGGAGCTGACTTCCCGCCCGCCCATTCTTTAAAACCGCAGGTGAGAGAGTTAGCATGCGTTTCCTCAATGACTTGAAGCCGCCTTACGACCTCACATACGACGATGTGTTCATGGTGCCGAGCCGCTCCGCGGTCGGCTCCCGGCAGGGCGTCGACCTGTCCGCTCCCGACGGCACAGGCACCACCATCCCGCTGGTCGTCGCGAACATGACCGCCATCGCGGGCCGCCGGATGGCCGAGACGATCGCCCGCCGCGGCGGGCTCGTGGTCATTCCGCAGGACATCCCGATCGAGGTCGTCACCGAAGTCATCGGCTGGGTGAAGACACGCCACCTGGTGCTGGACACCCCGATCGTGCTCGCGCCTTCCCAGACCGTCGCCGACGCGCTGTCCCTGCTGCCCAAGCGTGCGCACAACGCGGGTGTCGTCGTCGACGACGAGGGCAGGCCGGTCGGGGTCGTCACGGATGAGGACCTGGCCGGGGTCGACCGCTTCACCCAGCTGTCCGAGGTCATGTCGAAGGACCTGGTCCTGCTCGACGCGGCCATCGATCCCCGTGAGGCGTTCAACAGGCTCGACAGTGCCAACCGCCGCTACGCCCCGGCGGTCGACCCGGACGGCAAGCTGGTCGGCATCCTGACCCGCAGGGGCGCGCTGCGCGCGACCCTCTACACCCCGGCCGTGGACGCCCAGGGAAGGCTGCGCATCGCCGCGGCCGTCGGCATCAACGGAGATGTGGCCGGCAAGGCCAAGCAGCTGCTCGACGCGGGCGCGGACACCATCGTCGTGGACACCGCGCACGGTCACCAGGAGTCGATGATCGCGGCCGTCAGGGCGGTCCGCGCGCTCGACCCCGCGGTGCCGATCGTGGCCGGCAACATCGTCGCCGCCGAAGGGGTCCGCGATCTCATCGAGGCCGGCGCTGACATCATCAAGGTCGGGGTGGGCCCGGGCGCGATGTGCACCACCCGGATGATGACCGGAGTGGGGCGTCCGCAGTTCTCGGCCGTGCTCGAATGCGCCACCGAGGCGCGGAAGTTCGGCAAGCACGTCTGGGCGGACGGCGGTGTCCGCCACCCGCGCGACGTAGCCATGGCGCTGGCCGCCGGAGCGTCCAACGTCATGATCGGGTCCTGGTTCGCGGGTACCTACGAATCGCCCGGCGACCTCCAGCAGTCCGCGGACGGCCGCTGGTACAAGGAGTCCTTCGGTATGGCGTCGGCCCGCGCCGTCCGCAACCGCACGAGCGAGGAGTCGGCCTACGACCGTGCCCGCAAGGGGCTGTTCGAAGAGGGCATCTCCACTTCGCGGATGTTCCTCGACCCGGCGCGCCCGGGCGTCGAGGATCTGATCGACTCGATCATCGCGGGCGTCCGTTCCTCCTGCACCTACGCCGGTGCGAACTCCCTGGAGGAGTTCGCCGAGAGGGCGATCGTCGGTGTGCAGAGCGCGGCCGGCTACGCCGAGGGCAAGCCGCTGCACGCCAGTTGGGGATGATCGTCACGCACCGGAGCCGGCCCCCGCACCGCGGCGGCCGGTTCCGGCGTTCCCGGGCTCCCGGAAGGCGGCTGCTCCCGCGAAAACCGGCCACCATGCGGTGCAACTGACGCGGTGACGCTGTATCCCACGTATGGAGTACGGCATACCGGGTAGTCGGCACATGCGCACGCAGCCGGAGCACGAGATGGGGAGGACACCGTGTCCATGGCGATCACAGTCCCGACTGGACTCGCACCGCACGTTGCCCGGCCCTCGGCCCCGGCCGGTAAGGATCTCCCGTACGTGGAGAGGCCCGGGAAGGTGGCACCCCGGGACGCGCGTGAACTCTCCAGAAACTTCTTCGCGCGGCTCGCCGTGCTCGAGGAAGGCAGCCACGACTACCAGTACGCGCGCAACACGCTGATCGAGCTGAACCTCTCGCTGGTGAGGTTCGCCGCAGCCCGCTTCCGCAGCCGCTCCGACCAGATGGAGGACATCGTCCAGGTCGGCACGATCGGGCTGATCAAGGCCATCGACCGGTTCGAGCTCACCCGTGAGGTGGAGTTCGCGACGTTCGCCATGCCGTGCATCATCGGCGAGATCAAGCGTTTCTTCCGTGACACCAGTTGGTCCGTTCACGTGCCGCGCCGCCTCCAGGAGCTGAGGATCGCGCTGGCCAAGGCCTCCGACGAGCTGTTCCAGACGCTCGACCGCTCGCCGACCGCCGCGGAGCTGGCCGACCACCTCGGAATGGACGAGGAGGAGATCGTCGAGGGCCTGGTGGCGGCCAACGGCTACACGGCGGGCTCCATCGACGTCCCCTTCGACGACGCGCCCGGCAGCAGGCACACTCTCGCGGACCGGCTCGGTGAGATCGACCCGGACATGGACCTGGTCGAGAATGTCGCCGCGCTCAGGCCCCTCGTCGAGCAGCTCGACGAGCGGGACCGGCGGATCCTGCGGATGCGGTACGGCGACGAGCTCACCCAGGCGCAGATCGGGGCGGAGCTCGGCGTGTCCCAGATGCATGTGTCCCGGCTGCTCGCGCGGATCACCGCGCGCCTGCGCACCGGACTGCTCGCCGAGGAATGACAACTGCCGCAGGCGCGTCCCCCGCATGAGGGACCACACGGAGATCGCGGAGATCCGGGATCGTGTGGAACCCCAGGCCTTACCACGGGAGCGGCGCCCGAAGGCGGCGGCGCTCTGCCGGGTGCTGAGCGCAGCGGTCGCGTTCAGCCCATCGCCGGCCGGGCCCAGATAGCCCGGACGGTCTTGCCCTGGGGCCGGGGGCTGATCTCGACCCTTCCCGCGAGCCGCAGCACCATGTGCCAGCCGAACCCGCCGCCGCCCGCGAAGTCGGGCTCCCTGGCGACCGGATGGGCGGGGCTCTCGTCGTCCATCTCCACCACCAGCTGCTCCGCGTCCACCCGCAGCCGAAGCCGCCACCAGCCGGCGGTGTGCCGGGCGGCGTTGGCCACGAGCTCGCTGATCACGAGCAGCACGGCATCGATATCTGCCCAGGGGCAGTGCTGGGACATGAAACGGGTGGCGGCTTCGCGGGCCGTGGCACTGTCTGCCAGCGGCGCATCCATGACAACCACGGGCGGCTCCTAAGTCATCTCCCGCTCGCATACCCCGCCTGCGGCGATCCATCACTCGCGTACCTGTGGTTCGCTGGCGGCGGAAATCCGGTCGGGCATCGGGGTGCCCGGACGTCCTGACCGGCCCCCGGCGATGTGGCCCGGCAGGTCGGGACGGGCCGCGGGCTCGTGTTCTACTGCTGGCAGCGGGACGCGCCGCTCCCGCCCCCAGCACCGCACAGAAGTGACTCACCGGCCTTGTTGAACGAGCTCGACGCACGCATCGTGCATGCACTCGCCGAAGACGCCCGCCGTACCTTCGCCGACATCGGCGCACTGGTCGGCCTCTCCGCGCCCGCGGTGAAACGGCGGGTGGACCGGTTGCGTGCGGACGGAGCCATCACCGGCTTCACCGTTCGTGTCGACCCGGCCGCGCTGGGCTGGGAGACCGAGGGTTTCATCGAGATCTACTGCCGTCACAACACCTCGCCCGAGGCAATCCGGCGCGGTCTCGAACGGAACCCGGAAGTGGCGTCCGCGTCCACGGTCACCGGCGAGGCGGACGCCATCGTCCAGGTCTTCGCTTCCGACATGCGCCATTTCGAGCGGGTACTCGAACGCATCGCGGGGGAGCCCTTCGTGGAGCGCACCAAGTCGGTCCTGGTGCTTTCACCGCTGCTCAGGCGGTATTCATCGGGCTCACCCACCTGAGGGCTGTTTCCCCGGGAGCCCTGCCCCCCCCCGGCGTGGGCCGGAGCACAGCCGGCGATCCCGGCCCTGTGTCACGCAAGAGATCACCGCGACGGCTCGTCGGGGCGCAACGAATCGGGCATTGATGCGCAACGGACGCATCTTGTCGCGGCTGAACCGCGGACCGTACCGTCTATTCGTCCCCAGAATGCTCTTCCGTACCGTCCGAGGTCTGCCATGCCGCCGCTGCGTATCGCCCTGCTCCAGAGCTCCGGCCGCCCCGGCTCCGTCGCCGGGAACCTCAAGGTGCTGGACGAGGCCGCCGCGCGGGCGGCCGCTGCGGGCGCCGAGCTGCTGGTGTGCCCGGAGATGTTCCTGACCGGGTACGCGATCGGCGATGACGTGCCCCGGCTGGCCGAGACCGCCGATGGAGCCGGCGCCCGGGCCGTCGCCGACATCGCCCTGCGGCATTCCCTCGCGGTCCTCTACGGCTACCCCGAGCGCGCCGGAGACCTGGTCCACAACTCGGCCCAGCTCATCGCCGCGGACGGGACCCGGCAGCTGAACTACCGCAAGACCCACCTTTTCGGGTGCTTCGAGCAGCAGTGGTTCACTCCCGGGGACAACCCCGTGGTGCAGACCGAGCTGAAGGGTCTCCGCATCGGGGTCATGGTCTGCTACGACGTGGAGTTCCCTGAGAACGTCCGCGCCCACGCACTGGCAGGCACCGACCTCCTCCTGGTCCCGACCGCGCAGATGCACCCCTTCCAGTTCGTCGCCGATTCGCTCGTTCCGGTGCGTGCCTTCGAGAACCAGATGTACATCGCTTACGTCAACCGGACCGGCCAGGAGGGCGAGTTCGACTTCGTCGGCCTGAGCTGTCTCGCCGGACCTGACGGCGCCGTCAGGGCCCGCGCGGGGCGCGGCGACGAGCTGATCGTCGGCGAAGCCGACCCCGGGCTCCTCCGCGCCTCGCGGGGCAGCAACCCCTACCTGCGTGATCGCCGCCCCGGCCTGTACACCTCTCTGGTCTGAGCCGCACCCGCCGTTCACCACCCCTCATGATCCGCGTGCAAGGAGTCACTGCCCCATGACGTCCACGGTGCCCACCACTGCCGTCCAGCACAGCGACGCGCAGCCTCCGATCACCATGTTCGGGCCGGACTTCCCTTATGCCTACGACGACTTCCTCGCCCATCCGGCCGGTCTCGGCCAGATACCGGCAACCGAGCACGGCAGCGAGGTCGCGGTCATCGGCGGCGGGCTCTCCGGCATCGTGGCCGCCTACGAACTGATGAAGATGGGCCTCAAGCCCGTCGTCTACGAGGCGGACCAGATCGGCGGTCGGCTGCGCACGGTCGGATTCGACGGCTGCGACCCATCGCTGACGGCCGAGATGGGCGCCATGCGTTTCCCGCCGTCCTCCACGGCGCTCCAGCACTACATCGATCTGGTGGGCCTCGAGACCCGGCCGTTCCCCAACCCGCTCTCGCCCACCACCCCGTCGACCGTCGTCGACCTCAAGGGGGAATCCCACTACGCCGAGACCATCGCCGATCTGCCGCAGGTCTACCGCGATGTGATGGACGCCTGGAACGCCTGTCTGGACGAGGGCGCCGACTTCTCCGACATGAACCGGGCGATGCGCGAACGCGACGTCCCGCGCATCCGTGAGATCTGGGGACAGCTCGTCGAGAAGCTCGACAACCAGACGTTCTACGGATTCCTCTGTGCCTCCGACGCCTTCAAGTCCTTCCGGCACCGGGAGATCTTCGGCCAGGTCGGCTTCGGCACGGGCGGCTGGGACACCGACTTCCCCAACTCCATCCTGGAGATCCTGCGGGTCGTCTACACCGAGGCGGACGACCACCACCGGGGCATTGTCGGCGGCAGCCAGCAGCTGCCCCTGCGGCTCTGGGACCGGGAACCCCGGAAGCTCGTGCACTGGCCGCTCGGTACCTCGCTGTCGTCGCTCCACCAGGGCGAGCCCCGCCCGGCCGTGACCCGGCTGAACCGGACCGCAGGCAACCGGATCACCGTCACCGACGCGGCCGGCGACATCCGCACCTTCCGGGCGGCGATCTTCACCGGGCAGTCCTGGCTGTTGCTCTCCAAGATCGCTTGCGATGACTCGCTCTTCCCGATCGACCACTGGACGGCGATGGAGCGCACCCACTACATGGAGTCGTCCAAACTCTTCGTACCCGTGGACCGGCCTTTCTGGCTGGACAAGGACGAGGTGACCGGACGGGACACCATGTCCATGACGCTCACCGACCGGATGACCCGCGGGACGTATCTCCTCGACGAAGGACCGGACGGGCCCGCTGTCATCTGCCTCTCCTACACCTGGTGCGACGACAGTCTGAAGTGGCTGCCGCTCTCGCCGAACGAACGCATGGACGTCATGCTGAAGTCGCTCGGCGAGATCTACCCGAACGTCGACATCCGGAAGCACATCATCGGCAACCCGGTGACCGTCTCCTGGGAGAACGAGCCCTACTTCATGGGTGCGTTCAAGGCCAACCTGCCGGGGCACTACCGCTATCAGCGGCGGCTGTTCACCCATTTCATGCAGGACCGGCTGCCCGAGGACAAGCGCGGGATCTTCCTGGCCGGCGACGACATCTCGTGGACGGCGGGCTGGGCGGAGGGCGCCGTACAGACGGCGCTCAACGCGGTGTGGGGCGTGATGACACAGTTCGGTGGCGGGACCGACGCCACCAACCCCGGCCCCGGCGACGTCTTCGACGACATCGCCCCGGTCGAACTCCCGGAGGACTGAGCGGCGCCGGGGCTGGGGATCGCCGGGCCCTGCGCCGCCGGGGACCGTGCGGGCGGGGCCTCAGACGCCGGCGGCCCGTGCCCCGGCGTACACCTCGGCCGCCACATCGCTCAGCTCGTCCGCGCTCCGCGGCGTCCCCTGCAGATCGAGCAGGAACTCGTCCGCCACCCCCACCTCGGCATGGGCGGCCAGATCCTCGACGATCTGCTCCGCGCTGCCCTGGAAGGGGATGCGGTCGTCCCGTGTGTACGGGTCTGTGCTGTAGCGGGCGTTGACCCGCACCGTCACCCGCAGAGGACGCTCGCGGCCCCGCTCACCTGCCAGCGCCTGGATCTCCCGCCATTGCCCGGCCAGTTTGTCCGGGCCCGAGGCGACCGGCATCCAGCCGTCCGCCCGGTCCACCAGCCGCCGGGTCGGGCGGGGGCCGGAGGCGGGCAGAAAAACCGGAATCGGCCGGGCCGGCTTGGGGCCGACCTCGGAAGCCGCGATCGTGGTGAACTCGCCGTCGTACGAGACCGGGTCGGCGCCCCACACCGCATGGAAGACATCGAGCAGTTCGTCCAGGAACGCGCCGCGCCGCTGGAACGGCGCCACCGCGGCGGCCAGGTACTCGTCCCTGGACCAGCCCGTGCCGATTCCGGCCACCATCCGGCCGCCGCTCGCCGCGTCCAGCGAGGCCAGGGTTCGGGCCAGCTGGAAGGGTATGTGCAGCGGGGCGACCAGCACGCTGGTGCCCAGCCTGGCCCGTTCGGTCACCGCGCAGGCAAGGGCCAGCGTCACCAGGGGATCGGCGACCGAGCGGTACCGGTCGGGCCAGGGCAGCCCCGGGATGCCGTAGAGCCCCTGGGTCTGCGGCTCGGGGAAGAGAATGCGTTCGAAGACCCACAGGGACCGGTATCCGGTCTCCTCGGCAGCGCGGGCCACGGCGGGCACATCGCGGCCGATGGCGTACTGCTTCGTCTGGGGCAGGCCTAGACCGAGCGGGATCGCCATACAGGTGCTCCATTTCCACGGATGTCAGCGCAGCGGAGTGAGCAGGTACCGGCCGACCAGGCCGATACCCGAGTCCATCCGCTCTCTGAACTCGTCTGCCAGCAAGGGGAGTTCCCGCAGCCCCCAGAGAATCCGGGCGGCCGACCAGGCGGCGTCCCGCGCCCGCTCCAGGCTCCAGGTGCCGAGCAGATGGGTGAGCGGGTCGGCGATCTCCAGGAGGTCGGGGCCCGGCATCAGGTCCTCACGGATCTGCTCCTCCAGCAGCACAAGAACATCGCCCACCCGGTCGAACTCGCCCTCCAGCGCCGCCGGTTCGCAGCCGAGCAGCCGGCAGCTGTCGATCACGGCCAGCGCGAGGTCGTGGCCGATATGAGCATTGATGCCGGCCAGGGCGAACTGCAGTGGCCGTACCCCGGGATGGTGCCGGTGCTGGAAGAGCGGCCGCCAGCAGGCCGGGGGCCTCCGGCCGTCGGTCTCGGCGTCGACGGCCGCCAGATAGCGTCCCGCGAACAGCACATCAAGGGTCGCCGCTGCCTGCGGATCCGTGAACTGTCCGGTCCCGATACGCCGGCCGATCTCCTCGGTGACCGTCAGATAGACCTGGTTGAACACGGCCACTCCGTCCGCGGGCGGCCAGGAGATCCGGAACGCGTGCATCCGGGCCAGCACACCGTCCACCGACAACTCACCGGAGAGCGGCAGCCCGCCGGTGAGCGACAACTCACCGGAGAACGGCAGCCCGCCGGTGAGCGGCCGCCCGGCCATGCCGGTCCTGGCTGCGGAACGTTCCGTCTGCACCATGGGCACAGCCTCGCAGCCCCCCGCTCCCCCCGGGCCGTGTCACGCCGGTACTTCCTCAGAACGGGGGAAGCGGCCCGGGGGAGCCCGTCGTCACATACGGTTCGTCCGGGCACCGGACGCCAAGATCATCCGGGAAGCTGCCACCTCTGGTTGGCGCTCCCCGTGCAGTCCCAGATCTGCAGCCTGGTGCCGTTGGCCGAGCTGGGTCCGGTGGCGTCGAGGCAGCGACCGGATCCGGCGTTCACCAGGGCTCCGTCGCGGGCTGTCCATTTCTGGGCGCCGGTGCCGTTGCAGTCCCAGAGCTGTGTCCTGGTGCCGTTGGCGGTGCCTGCGGCTGTCACGTCGAGGCACTTGCCCAGTGCCTTCACCGTGCCGTCGGTGCCCGCTGTCCATTTCTGGGCCGCCGTACCGTTGCAGTCGTACAGCTGCACCGCGGTTCCGTTCGCGGTGCCGGCCCCGGGGACATCGACGCACTTGCCGCCGTAGCCCGTGATGGCTCCGGTGGCCGTGCCGTCGCCGGGCGGAGTCGTACCACCGGTGCCGCCCAGCCACTTCAGACCGTTGATCAGGAACTGGTTCTGCTGATCGCTGGCGAACGTCGAGGACAGCGCCGTGTTGGTGTCGTAGTTCATCGCGTTGTGGCCGAAGTTGGCGTACAGCATCCGGTAGTTGCGATTGGTCCAGATGATCGGGTAGTCGCCGCTGTACCAGGTCTGGTTCGGATCGGTGCCCACCGGGAAGGTGGAGGGGTCGAGGGACGCCAGGACGTCGATGTCCGGGTTCTTGCGGAGATCGTTGTTCCAGCTGTACCACTCGCTGACCGATGAAGTGATGGTGGCGGGCAGCCCGGCCATCGACGGGTGGTCAGGGTCGTCGATCCTCAGCGTCTCCGCTGTCGGACCCCAGGTGTTGCTCTTGAAGGTGCCGGTGCCCAGGAAAGTGTTGTGGTACCAGGACCAGTCACTCGGGGTGGCGTCGTTGTAGGCGGACACGTGGAAACCCATCCAGCCGCCGCCGTTGTCCATGTAGGTCTTGAAGGCGCTCTGCTGCGCGGCCGTCTGCGGGTAGTTGTCGAGGAAGAGCACGACCTGGTAGTTGGCCAGGTTGGCCGTGTTGAGCTGACTCCAGTCGTTGGTCGAGGTGTACGAGAAGCCGTTCGCGGCCGCGGCCTGCGGGAACCACTGGTTGGCCTCGTGCACGAAGCTGATGTGCGCCGCGTCATAGGTGCCGTCGTAGAAGGCGAGCACCTTGAAGGCGGGCGCGGCGGTCCGGGTGGCGCCCGAGGCCGGGGCCACCGTGAGGCCGAGCAGTACGGCGCAGAGTGCGAGCAGCCTCACGAACGTCCGGGACAGCGGATGTGGCGAGCGTTTTGATGCCATCGACAGGTTCCTCCTGTGCGCGACGGGGCGGTGGGGGGCGGTGGTGCTCACGGCTCCCGGTGGCCGGGAGCCGTGAGCCTCACCCGCCGTACTGCGCGAGGGTCCGGGTGAACTCCCAGGGCTGCTGGGATACTCCGGAGCAGGTGTCGTCGTTCGGATAGCCACCGGCACACGGCCGGTCCCGGTTGGCGGACCAGAAGGTCAGCCGGGCGAGGTGGTGCTGCTGGGCGTAGCCGAGGATCGTGCGGAAGTCCGCGACGGTGACGGTCTCGCTGTTGTCGGTGACGCCGTTCATCGAGGAGATTCCGCTGTGCCGGTACGCCTGGTCGTCGCTGTATCCATAGGCGTTCTTCAGTGCGTTCCTGAGCCCGTCGGCGGCCCGAACGGTGAGGGTGCCCATGTTCTGTCCCGCGCCGCCGAAGTCGAACGGCATGATCGTCCAGGCGTCCACGGTGAGGCCGGATGCGGCCGCCTTGTCGATCAGCCCGGTGTCGGGGCCGCTCTGTCCGGTGCCGATGGTGACGTACTCGGTGATGCCGGGGTTGTTGGCCTTGATGGTCTTCAGAGCGTCGACGGTGCGCTGCTGGACGGTGGCGTTGCTGTAGGCGTCGGCCTCGATGTCGATGTCGATCGCCTTGAGGCCGTAGGTGTTGATGACCTTCTGGTACGCCCCGGCGAGCGCGCTCGCGCTGGTGCAGGAGGACTCCAGCTTGTTGCCGCTGTAGCCGCCGAAGGACGGGACCACGTCGCCGCCTGCCGCACGGATCCGGTTGACGGTGCTCTGGTCCACACCGCCGGTAAGCGCCCGGCTGCCGTCCCACTGGGGATTGCAGGAACCGTTACTGAGGACGAAGGCAAGGGTGAACCACTTGACTCCCGTCGCCGACATGATCGTCGTCGGGTCCGGCGGGCTGCCCCACCCGTTGTAGAGATACGGAGCCACGGCCTGCACCCCGCCGCCGGCAGGCGGGGTGGTCGTGCCGGTGGGGACGGTCCACTGCTGGTTGGCGCTTCCGGCACAGTCCCAGATCTGCAGTCGGGTGCCGTTGGCCGAGCCCGGGCCCGTGGCGTCGAGACACCGGCCGGAGCCGGTGTTCACCAGCCGGCCACCGGACGCCGTCCACTTCTGGGCGCTGGTGCCGTTGCAGTCGTACAGCTGGATCTTTGAGCCGTTCGCCGTCCCGGCCGCTGTGACGTCCATGCACTTGCCGAGGGCCTTCAGACTGCCGTCGGCTGCGACGGTCCACGACTGCGCGCCCGAGCCGTTGCAGTCGTACAACTGCACCGCGGCACCGTTGGCGCTGCTCGCCGATGCCACGTCGACGCACTTGCCGCCGTAGCCGCTGATCGGTCCCGTGGGATCGGCGCCGGAGGCCGGGGTGATGCCGAGTGTGCCCAGGGCGCCTGCCGCCAGGGCCGCGGAGAGGAGGGTCGCGGTTCTCTTCATCAGCCCGTCACGTTCCACTTCTGGCTGGCGGCTCCGGAGCAGTCCCAGATCTGGAGTCTCGTGCCGTCCGCCGAGCTGTTGCCGGTCGCGTCGAGACACTTGTTCGAGGCTGGGTTGACGATGTCGTGGGCGCCGCTCACGGTCCACTTCTGCGCGCCGGTGCCGTTGCAGTCGTAGAGCTGGACCGGGGTGCCGCTGGCGGTACCCGCGGCTGCGACGTCCAGGCACTTGCCGAGGGCGCGCACCGTCCCGTCGGTGCCCACCGTCCAGGACTGCGCGCTGTTGCCGTTGCAGCCGTGCAGCTGGATCGGCGTGCCGTTCGCGCTGCTCCCTCCGGCCACATCGACGCACATCCCGCCGATGCCGGTGATCGGGTGGGCGCTGCCGCCGCCCCCTGACGTGCTTCCGCTGGTGACGTGGACGTAGTCGACGACCAACTGCTGCGGGAAGGCGGTGTTCCCGTCCGGGTCACCGGGCCAGTAGCCGCCGACGGCGAGGTTCATGATCAGGTAGAAGGGGTGGTCGAACACCCACCGGTTGCCGTTCAGGTCGGCCGGGGTGCGGGTCTCGTACACCTGCCCGTCGACGGACCAGGAGATCGAGTTGGGCGCCCAGTCGACGGCGAAGGTGTGGAACGCGTCGGAGAAGCTCTGCCCGTTCGGGAGGGTGTACCCGGCGCCGATGCCGGCCGCACCGGAGTAGCCGGGACCGTGAATGGTGCCGTGCACACTGCCCGGTTCGAAGCCGACGTTCTCCATGACGTCGATCTCACCGCTGTTGGGCCAGCCCGCCGATCCGATGTCATTGCCGAGCATCCAGAAGGCGGGCCACATGCCCTGACCCCGCGGGAGCTTCATCCGGGTCTCGAAATGACCGTATGCCTGGGTGAACTTCGTGGGGGTGGAGAGCCGGGCCGATGTGTACTGGCATGTGCCGTACCAGCACTGGTAGTTGGCCGGGTTCTCCTTCCGGGCGGTGATGACCAGGTGTCCCTGGCCGTCGAGGGCGGCGTTGTGAGTGCCGCTGGTGTAGTACTCCCGCTCGTGGTTGTTGACGTTGTCGCCGGTCTCGTAGCCCCATTTGGAGCTGTCGACCGCGCTTCCGGCCGAGCCGTCGAAGTCGTCGGTGAAGGTGGCGGTGGCCGCTGCCGGGGCGGTGCCGGGGGACTGCTGGGACGCTGCCTGCGGAAGCCAGCCGCAGAGGATCAGCGCGGCCGATGCGAGCAGGGCGAGGGGGCGGATGCGTCTATGGGGGGCTGATGCCGACATGCCGGACTCCTTGGTCGGGACGTCGAGAGTATGGTCATGCTCCTGACATGAGGTGGCGTGCAGAGCTCCCTGGGCGGCTTACCTCATGACTTATTTCAAGAGTCGATTTAATGGCCGGCGGCTGGGAGCGTCAACACTTCCGACGAAGGTCTATACCAGAAAGTTGGCGGCGCTCCCCGGCGTGCCCGCTCCTGCCCGGCGCAGCCGTCCCCGGAACGGCGGTGCTCAGTGCGGGTCGGGCGGCGTGCTGTCGTACGAGGAGGTTCCGGCGTCGAGCAGCGGCGAGTCCTGCGTCATGTGCGCAGGAGCGAACAGCCGCAGCGCGTGATAGCCGATCAGCACGGTCAGGGTGCCCAGGGCGATGCCGCTCAGCCGGAAGTTGTCGGTGAAACTCAGACTGACATCGCCGATGCCGATGATGAGGCCGGCGGCGACGGGCACCAGGTGCAGCGGATTGGAGAGATCCACGCGGGCGCGGATCCAGATCTGGGCGCCGAGCAGACCGATCATGCCGTAGAGGACGACCGTGATCCCGCCGAGCACACCGCCCGGGATGGCGGCGACGACCGCCCCGAACTTCGGGCAGAGTCCGAAGAGGATGGCGAAGCCCGCTGCGCACCAGTAGGCGGCGGTGGAGTAGATGCGGGTCGCGGCCATCACGCCGATGTTCTCCGCATAGGTGGTGGTCGCAGGACCGCCGACGGCCGTCGAGAGGACGGTGGCCGCGCCATCGGCCATGATCGCCCCGCCGAGCCGGTCGTCGAGTGGATCACCGGTCATCTCGCCGACCGCCTTGACGTGGCCGGCGTTCTCGGCGATCAGCGCCACCACCACGGGCAGGGCGACCAGGATCGCCGAGAGGGAGAAGCTCGGCGCGTGGAAGTCGGGCAGTCCGATCCAGTCGGCGCGGCCCACGCCGGACAGGTCGAGCCGCCAGTGGTCGGTGGCGGCCCCGGAGCCGGTGGTTGAGTGGATCCGTCCGAAGATCCGGTCGAAGACCCAGGAGACCCCGTAGCCGAAGGCCAGTCCGAGGAAGATCGCGATACGTGACCAGAACCCGCGCAGCGCGACGAGCGCGAAGCCGGTGAAGAGCATGGTGAGCAGAGCGGTCCACTGGTCCTGCGGCCAGTAGGTACCCGCGGTCACCGGGGCGAGATTGAAACCGATGAGCATCACGACAGCGCCGGTGACCACCGGTGGCAGTACGGCGTGGATGATGCGCGCGCCGAGTGCGCGGACGGCCGCCCCGCACAGGAACAGCACCACGCCGACGATCAGCAGTGCGCCGGTGAGGGTGGCGATCCCGCCGCCCTGGGTCTTGATGACCGCCGCGACACCGACGAAGGACAGGCTGCTGCCGAGGTAGCTGGGGATGCGGCCGCGGGTGGCGAGCAGGAAGAATATGGTGGCCACACCGGAGGCCATGACGGCCAGGTTGGGATCCAGGCCCATCAGGATCGGCGCCACGAAGCAGGCACCGATCATCGAGACCACATGCTGCGCACCGAGGCCCGCGGTGCGCCCCCAGGTGAGCCGCTCACCGGGTTTGACGACTTCGCCGGGTGCGAGGCTCTTGCCGTCGCCGTGCAGCTTCCAGCCGAAGCCCGCCATGGTCCTGCTCCTCGGTGCTCTGTGGTGCGGGTGCCCGGCCCGGGAGCGGGACCCTCGTCGGCGCTCGGGGATCCGGCGCGCGCCGGAGGTCATGCTAATCCGGAACCACGGACTCCCTTTGCAGCGGCCGGCTCTCCTGTCCTCAGCGCCCGCGGGTCTCATCCATGAATCGCGTACGGAGCATTGTCGTGCGGGGTCGGCGGCCCTACGCTCACCAACGGTCTTGTTTATGAACTGCGTTCATATATCTGATAGGAGCGTTCCATGAACGGAAGACCCCGATGGCGTCCGGCCGCGCTGATCGCCGCCGCGGTCACCGTGGCCGCCGTACTCGTTCCGGCCGAGTCCTCCGCCGCGACCGCCCAGCACACCTCCGCTTGGAAGGTGCCCAGGACCGCGGTGATCGACGGTGAACGGCTTCAGCAGGCACGCATGCGCATCGACCGCGGCGACCCCGCGCTCCGCAGGTCGCTGAGATCGCTGACCGCGGCCGCGGACACCTGGCTCGGCCAGGGCCCGTGGACCGTCACCGACAAGCCGCAGCCGGCTCCGGGGGGCGACCCGCACGACTATCTGAGCCAGGCCCCCTACTGGTGGCCGTCCCAGCCGAAGTCCGCGGACAACCCCTGGGGCTGTCCGTACGTCCAGCGTGACGGCGAGCGCAACCCCGAGGTCGACACCGGCACCGACCGGCCCGACATCGGAAAGGTCTTCAACTCGGTCACCACGCTCAGCCTGGCCTGGTACTACACGGGCAGGATGGAGTACGCGGAGCACGCAGCCACCATCGTGCGGACCTGGTTCGTCGATCCGGCGACCCGGATGAACCCGAATCTCGACCACGGGCAGTTCATTCCCTGCAAGTACGACGGCAGGGCGATCGGCATCATCGACTTCTCGCAGCAGTACACCAGCGTCCTCGACGCCATCGCCGTGCTGGACACGGGGGCGCCGGGCTGGACGAGAAGCGACCGCGCCGGCATGACCGCCTGGAACAAGGACTTCCTGGGCTGGCTGGTGGGCTCCGACTTCGGCAGGCAGGAGTCGGCCGCCGGGAACAACCACGGCACCTTCATGGACATGCAGGTGGCCGGGCTCGCGCTCGCCACCGGGGACCGGGCCCTGGCGCGCAGGGTGGTCCTCGACGCCCGTTCGAAGCGGATCGACGCCCAGATCGCCGGGGACGGCACCCAGCCGCAGGAACTGGCCCGCACCCGTAGCTGGCACTACTCGACGTTCGACCTGGTGGCCTACACCCGGCTCGCCGCCATCGGCAGGCGGGTCGGGGTGAACCTGTGGGCCTATCAGGGGCCGCAGGGGCAGAGCCTGTTCAAGGCGGTCGACTGTCTGCTGCCCGCCGCCACCGGGGAGTCCGACTGGCCGTATCCGGAGCTGGAGTTCTACCGGTACGCGGCGAGCGACATCGTGCACGCGGCCGCGGACGCGGGAGACGTCAGGGCCCGGGCCGCGGTGCCGGACCTCCAGGCGCCGCCCGGCGGTGACCTGTGGGCGTTGCGGCCCGCGGCGGAGCAACTGGACTCGATAGCGGGCTGAACCGGGGACCCGCCCCCTCCGGCGGCGCGCACGGCAGCCGTGTCCGGTCCCGTCCGGACGCGGCTGCCGCGCGTGCACCATCCGATGACGCCCGCGATGCGCCGGCGGTTCAGGGGTGCGGGCCCGGGGCCTCTGCGTCGAGGGGGGTTGATTTCTGCGCCGCGGACCTGCCGGGGCGCAGGACGCCGGCGCCCAGTACTAGGCCGAAGGTCAGTACCGTCACCAAGGTGAACGACCACACGAGCGAGGTCGCGTTGGCGATGCCGCCGATAGCCGAAGGCGCCACGAGCCCGGAGGTGTAGGTGATGGTCGCGACACCGGCGATGGCCTGGCTGGGCCGGGGCCCGCTGCGTCCGGCAGCCGCGAAGGCCAGCGGTACGACGACGGCGACACCGAGCCCGATCAGCGCGAAACCGGCCATGGCGGCAGGAGGGTTGGGCGCCAGGACGACCAGTACCCCGCCGAGCGTGGCCAGGATCCCGCCCGCACGCACGGTCCGCACGGCTCCGAAGCGGTCCACCACGCGGTCGCCCGCGAGTCTGGCCAGCGCCATGGTGAGAGCGAAGGCGGTGGTGGAACCCGCGGCCGCGCCCGGTGAGGTGTTCAGGGTGTCCCGCAGGAAGACCGCCGACCAGTCCAGGCTGCCGCCCTCCGCGAAGACGGCGCAGAAGCCGACGGCGCCGATGATCAATGCCGACTTCGGCGGCAGCGTGAACCGGGGCGGCGCCGCCTCGTCGGGTGCGCTCTGAACATCGAGCACACTCCGGCAGGCGACGAGCCCCAGCACGGTGAGGGCGGCCGCGGCTATGCAGTGATGGAGCCTGGCGTCGCTGCCCAGATGGGCGGCGAGCGTGCCTGCCGCCGATCCGATCAGTGCGCCGGCGCTCCACATTCCGTGCAGCCCCGACATGATCGACCTGCCGAGACGGGTCTCGGTCTCGACGCCCAGCGCGTTCATCGCCACGTCCGACATGCCCGCCGTCGCGCCGTAGACGAAAAGGGCTGCGCAGAGGGTGATCAGATTCGACGAAAAGCCGGGCAGGGCCAGGGAGAACGTCCACAGGGCGAGCAGTCCGCTCAGAGCCCTGCGTGCGCCGAAGCGATGGGAGATGGCACCGGAAAGGGGCATCAGCAGGGTGGAGCCGATGGCAGGGAACGCCAGGGCGAGACCGAGCTGCCCCGCGCTGACTCCGGTGTGGTCCTGGATCCAGGGGATACGGGTGGCGAAACTGCCGGTGACCGCGCCGTGCACGCAGAACACCGCGGCCAGCGCGTACCGCCCCCGCTTCAGAGTCTGTTGGCCGAAGTCCGTTCCACCGGTCATGCACCCTCCCCGGGTGTTGTTCTGCGGGCCGCGTTCGCATGGTGTGTCCGTGTGCCGGGCCGCGGTGCGCCAGTAAACTATCAGGTAACCTGCCTGATAAATAGATCTGGAAGGATCCCCGGCATGCCCGCTTCCTCGAGCACCGCCCGGGCCATCAACGACCGGCTCGCCCTCGACCTCCTGCAGGACGAAGGCCCGTTGACGGCAGGCCAGCTGAAGACACTCACCGGACTGTCCCGCCCGAGCGTCGCCGACCTCGTGGACCGATTGCAGGGCGCCGGGCTGATCGAGGTCGTCGGCGAGTCCGGCGCTGACCGCCGCGGCCCGAACGCACGGCTCTACGGGATCGTCGCGGACCGGGCTCACCTCGCGGCCCTCGACGTACGGACCGGCGGCGTCGCCGTGGTCGTCGCCGACCTGCTGGGACTCACCCTCGCCGAGGCCACGCTGCCCATCAGTCAGGACACCGGCACCGAGCCCGCCGTCGAGCAGGCGGTGGCGCTCCTGGAGCGGACGGTGGCCCAGGCGGGCGCCGCCCGGCTGCACAGTGTCGGCATCGGCGCCCCCGGCCTGATCGACCCGGCCACCGGAGAGCTGCGCGCCACCACCGGGCTGCCCGCCTGGCACCGCCGGCTCGTCGTCGCCCTGCAGGAAAGGCTGCCCGCCACCGTCCTCGTCGAGAACGAGACCAATCTGGCTGCCGTCGCCGAACAGCGGACTGGCGCCGCCCGCGGCCTCGACACCTTCGTGCTGCTGTGGCTCGGCCACGGGGTGGGCGCCGCCGTGGTGCTCGGGGGAAAGCTGCGCCGCGGGGCCTCGGGCGGCGCCGGAGAACTCGGCTTCCTCCCGGTGCCGGGCTCCGGGGGTCTTCCTTCGGCCACCGGGTGCGACGACGGATTCCACGCGCTGGTGGGCAGCGCCGGGATCTGCGCGCTCGCCGCCGAGCACGGCATCGAGGCGGTCCCGGAGCCGCAGGAGCCCGCCGCCGCCGCCGTCGTGCGGAGCGCGCCGTCGGCCGGGGACAGCGGTGCGGCGTTCCTGGACGCGCTCGCCCGGCGCATCGCCGTCGGTGTCGCGGCGGTCGCGGCCGTGCTCGACCCCGGCTGCGTGGTGATCGGCGGTGAGGTCGGACTCGCGGGCGGACCGGGGCTCGCCGTCCTGGTCGGTGAACACGTGGCCCGGCTCTCCCCGCTGCGTACAGAAGTACGGGCCGGGGCGCTGGGCGGTGGCGCGGTACTGCACGGCGCGCTGCTCACGGCGCGCGAAGCCGCGCAGGACGAGCTGTTCAGCGGCTGAGGCGCCCGGGCCGCACCGCGCGAGCGGCGGTTTCCGGACCCGTCTGTGAGCCACCCCACAGCGGTCCCCCGCATGGCCGACAGCCGGACGTGGCAGACTGACCATGTAACAGCAGCAGCGCACTCCGGGGTCGGTGTAATTCCGAACCGGCGGTTACAGTCCGCGACCCGTCCGCATCCAGCGGGCGGTTGACCAGGTGAAATTCCTGGACCGACGGTGAAAGTCCGGATGGGAGGCAGTGCGCGGCGGGCCGTTCGGTATGCCGTTGCCGGTGACACGTCCATGGACGTGTCCCTCGTGCTCCGGCGTGCTGACGCGTTCCCGCTTTCTGTCGTCATCGACAGGCCCCGGAGTCCGTGCCCGAAGAGGCAGGAGGACCCGGTGGCCACCGCAGCCGCTGTATCGGCGCACGCAGCCGACGCCATGCGCCGAGCGATCTCGCTCGCAGCCCGCGGACTCGGCTCCACCAGCCCCAATCCGGTCGTCGGATGCGTCATCGCCGACGCCGCGGGCAGGACTGTCGGTGAAGGCTTCCACCAGCGCGCAGGCGGGCCGCACGCCGAGGTGAACGCACTCACCGCAGCCGGCCGACTGGCCCGCGGCGCGACCGCGTACGTCACGCTCGAACCCTGCAATCACACCGGTCGCACGGGTCCCTGCGCCCAGGCGCTCATCGATGCGGGGATCGCCCGCGTGGTCTACGCCGTGGGCGACCCGAACCCTCAGGCCACCGGCGGCGCCGACACCCTGCGTGCGGCCGGGATCGAGGTGACGGCCGGCGTCCTCACCGATGAGGCCGAAGCGGGCAACGCCGCCTGGCTCACCTCCGTGCGCCTCGGCCGGCCCCATGTCACCTGGAAGTACGCGGCATCCCTCGACGGCCGGATCGCAGCGGCCGACCGCACGAGCCGCTGGATCACTTCGCCAGAGTCCCGCGCCGACGTCCACCGGCTGCGCGCCGAGTCGGACGCGGTCGTGGTCGGCTCGGGCACGGCCCGCACCGACGACCCGCACCTCGCGGTACGCGGCATCGAGGGCGCCATTCAGCCTCTGCGGGTCGTCGTCGACACCAATGCGACGGCGGTCAGGGCCGGTGCGCGCATCCTCGACGACGCAGCGCCGACGCTGATCGCCGTCGCCGACGACGCGCAGACAGGTCTTCCCGGCGTCGTGCGGCTCCCGCGCACCGCCGGCGGTCTCGACATCCCGGCCCTGCTCGCGGCGCTCCACGAGCGCGGCGTCCGCTCGGTACTCCTCGAAGGCGGTCCTGCCCTGGCCGGGGCTTTCGTGGCCGCGGGCGCCGTCGACCGGGTCGTCGGCTATCTCGCCCCCGTACTCATCGGCGCGGGCCCCGCCGCGCTCGCCGATGCCGGAATCACCACCATCACCGAAGCGTTGCGCCTCGACGTCACCGAGACCGTCCGCATCGGCCCCGATCTGCGGATCACCGCCACCCCTAAGGAGCGCTGAGCGCCGTGTTCACCGGAATCGTCGAAGAACTGGGTGAGGTCACCGCCGTCGAGAATCTCGGCGACGCCTCCCGCTTCCGTCTGCGCGGACCCGTCGTCACCGACGGCGCCACGCACGGCGACTCGATCGCCGTCAACGGAGTCTGTCTCACGGTGGTCGACTTCGGCAGCGGCGAATTCACCGCCGATGTCATGGCCGAGACGCTCACCCGTTCCAGCCTCGGCGCGCTCGATGTCGGTTCCCGGGTGAACCTCGAGCGGCCCATGGCGCTCGGCGGCCGCCTCGGCGGACACCTGGTCCAGGGGCACGTGGACGGCACCGGCACCATCGTGGAACGCAAGCTCTCCGAGAACTGGGAGATCGTGAAGATCTCGCTGCCCGCCGACCTCACCCGCTATGTCGTCGAAAAGGGTTCCATCACCGTCGACGGCGTGAGCCTGACCGTGGTCGAAGCGGGCCGCGACTACTTCACCATCAGCCTCATCCCGACCACGCTCGCGCTGACCACACTCGGCCTCAAGCAGCCCGGTGACCCGGTCAACCTGGAAGTGGATGTGCTCGCCAAGTACGTCGAAAGGCTGCTCGGCGCGGGCGCCGTCCCCGGCATCCCCGCCGGCGCCCCGTCCGTCACCGACACAGAGGAGCGGGTGAAGTGAGCGCACTGTCCTGGCTCAACACCGAGGCGTTCACCGCCTTCGGCCAGCACATCATCTGGTCGGACATGCTCGGCAACACCATCGGGCTGGCGGCGCTGGCGCTCGGCTGGCGGCGGTCCATCTGGACCTGGCCCGCCCAGTTCCTGTCCGGGGTGATCCTCGTGGCCGCCAACCTCTCCGTGCAGCAGGCGGGAGGCGTCGGCAAGCAGATCGTCGTCATCGCGGTGGCCGTCTGGGGCTGGCAGCGATGGAGCTCCGGCCGGCAGCAGGCCCAGGACGGCACCCTGGCCGTCCGGTTCGCCCGCTGGCGCGAGCGGGGGTACCTGGTGGCCGGCGCCGCCCTCGGGACACTCGCGGTCGGCGGCCTGTTCACGGCCTTCCCCTCGCTCTCCTGGAGCCCGTGGGCGGACGCCTACATCTTCGTCGGCACCGTGGTCGCGATGGTCGCTCAGGCGCGCGGCCTGGTCGAGTTCTGGTTCGCCTGGCTGCTCGTCGACCTGGTGGGCGTTCCACTCAACTTCCACAGCGGCCTCGCTTTCTCCGGCCTCATCTATGTCGTCTACGGCGCGCTCGTCCTGTGGGGCATGCGCGACTGGTGGCTCCGCTCCCGTACGACCACCGAGCCCGCCCTCGAAGGAGCAGCAGCATGACTGCGCAGCCCGTCTGGTACTCGACCGACAACTCCGAGGACCTGTCCCTCGATCCCGTCGAACAGGCCATCCGCGACATCGCCGCAGGCCGCCCCGTGGTGGTCGTCGACGACGAGGACCGTGAGAACGAGGGCGACCTCGTCATGGCCGCGGAGAAGGCCACCCCCGAGATCGTGGCGTTCATGATGAGCGAGTGCCGCGGGCTGATCTGTGCGCCCATGGAGGGCGACGAGCTGGAGCGGCTCGACCTGCCGCAGATGGTCACGCACAACACCGAGTCGATGCAGACGGCCTTCACCGTTTCCGTCGATGCGAGCACCCGGCACGGCGTCACGACCGGCATCTCCGCGGCCGACCGCGCCACCACTCTCCGGCTCCTCGCGAACGGCCGGGCCGAGCCCGGCGACTTCGTACGCCCCGGGCATGTCTTCCCGCTGCGTGCCAAGCCGGGCGGTGTGCTGGTGCGCAACGGGCACACCGAGGCGGCCGTCGACCTCGCCCGTCTCGCGGGTCTGCGCCCGGCCGGCGCGATCGTCGAGATCGCGGGCGAGGACGGAGTGATGCTGCGGCTGCCCGAGCTGATCCCGTTCGCCCGCAAGCACGGCCTCACGATCATCTCCATCGAGGATCTGATCGCCTACCGCCGCAGCTCCGAGCCCACCGTCCGGCGTGAGGCGACCGTCCACCTGCCCACCGCCTTCGGCGACTTCACGGCGTACGGCTACCGCTCCGCGGTCGACGGCATCGAGCACGTGGCCCTGGTGCACGGCGAGATCGGGGACGGGGACGACGTCCTGGTGCGGATCCACTCCGAATGCCTCACCGGCGACATCTTCCAGTCGCAGCGCTGCGACTGCGGCCCCCAGCTGGACGCGTCGATGAAACGGATCACCGACGCGGGACGCGGTGTCGTCGTCTACCTCCGCGGGCACGAGGGACGCGGCATCGGGCTGCTCTCCAAGCTGCGCGCCTACGAACTGCAGGAGCGCGGCCGGGACACCCTCGACGCCAACCTCGAACTCGGGCTGCCCGCCGATGCCCGTGACTACGCGGCGGGCGCGCAGATCCTCGAGGACCTCGGAGTGCGCAGCCTGCGGCTGATGACCAACAACCCCGAGAAGACATCCGCACTCGTCCGGCACGGCCTCACGGTCACCGGCCGGGAGCCGATGCCCGTCCAGGCGGGCGAACACAATCTCCGGTACCTGCGGACCAAGCGGGACCGGATGGGACATGACCTGCCCTGGCTGGACAACACGTCGGCCTGCGGCAACCAGTAAGAAGCAAGAAGGCTGAGGGAGAGACATGAGCGGCAAGGGCGCACCCGAACTCACCGTGAAGAACTGCGGCGACCTGCGCGTGGCCGTCATCGCGGCCCAGTGGCACGAGAAGGTCATGGACGGCCTCGTCGACGGCGCATTGCGTGCCCTCGGAGAGCTGGGCATCGACGAACCGACGCTGCTGCGGGTCCCCGGCAGCTTCGAGCTCCCGGTGGTCGCCAAGGTCCTGGCAGGACGCGGTTACGACGCCATCGTGGCGCTCGGCGTCGTCATCAGGGGCGGCACACCGCATTTCGACTACGTCTGCCAGGGCGTGGCCAACGGCCTCACCCAGGTCTCGGTCGAAACCGGAGTACCGGTCGGCTTCGGCGTGCTGACCTGCGACACCGAGGAGCAGGCGCTGGACAGGGCGGGACTGGAGGGCTCCCACGAGGACAAGGGGCACGAAGCTGTCACCGCCGCCGTCGCCACCGCGACCACACTGCGCACGGTCAGCGAACCCTGGCGCTGAGTGGGGACGCGGACCCCGTACTCTTAGCAGCATCATGGCGAACAAAACCTTCGAAGAGCTCTTCTCCGAGCTCCAGCTCAAGGCCGCCGACGGCGACCCCTCCACCTCCCGTACCGCCGAACTGGTGGGCAAGGGTGTGCATGCCATCGGCAAGAAGGTCGTCGAGGAGGCCGCCGAGGTCTGGATGGCCGCCGAGTACGAGGGCAAGGAAGCCGCCGCCGAGGAGATCTCGCAACTGCTGTACCACGTCCAGGTGATGATGGTCGCCCGCGGGATCTCGCTCGACGACGTATACGCCCATCTCTGAGCCCGGCCCTCATCTCCGTACGCACCGCACACACCCCGCTACATAAGGAAGCTGACCTCATGCTGCGCATCGCCGTTCCCAACAAGGGTTCACTCTCCGGGCCTGCGATGGCGATGCTCCATGAGGCCGGCTACCAGCAGCGCAAGGAGTCCAAGGAGCTCGTTCTCGTCGATCCCGGGAACGAGGTGGAGTTCTTCTACCTGCGCCCGCGCGACATCGCGATCTACGTCAGCTCGGGAAAGCTCGACATCGGCATCACGGGCCGCGACCTGCTGCTCGACTCCGGCGCCAGTGCCGAGGAGATCCTCCAGCTCGGCTTCGCACGCTCCACCTTCCGCTACGCCACCAAGCCCGGTACGGCCACGGGCCCCGCGGACTTCGGCGGGAAGACCATCGCCACCTCCTACGAGGGCATCGTCGGCAAGGACCTCGCCGACCGCGGTGTCGACGCCTCGGTGGTGCACCTCGACGGTGCGGTCGAGACCGCCATCGAGCTCGGTGTCGCGCAGATCATCGCCGACGTCGTGGAAACCGGTACGTCACTGCGCAACGCGGGCCTCGAAGTCATCGGCGAGCCGATCCTGAAGTCCGAGGCAGTGGTCATCCGCCGGGTCGGCGCCGAGGCGGATGAACCGAAGGTGCAGCAGTTCCTCCGGCGTCTGCAGGGCGTTCTGGTGGCCCGCAGCTACGTGATGATGGACTACGACTGCCGGGTCGAGCACCTCGAGGAGGCCGTGGCCCTCACGCCGGGTCTCGAGTCGCCGACCATCTCCCCGCTGCACCACGAGGGCTGGGTGGCGGTTCGTTCCATGGTCGCAGCCAAGGAGGCCCAGCGGATCATGGACGGTCTGTACGACCTGGGAGCCCGGGCCATCCTCACCACCGCCATCCACGCCTGCCGTCTCTGACCGGCCGCTCGACACGGACCGCGACCAGCCCCGAAGGACCCACGGAGTATGACCGCCCCCGAACAGCCCACCCTCCCCGTCACCTTCAGGCCGACCCCCACCCGGATCGTGCTGCTGACCGTGGGGACGATCATGCTGGTCGTCCTCTGCTGGATCTCCCTGACCCTCAGCACTCTGACCACGGGGGACCGGGTCACCTTCATCCTCACCGCGCTGATCTTCTTCGGAGTACTCGCGCTGCTCAGCCGCCCCAAGGTGGTCGCTGACGAGGACGGCGTCACGGTGGTCAACCTCACATCGCGGCGCACGCTGGACTGGGCCGAGATCCTGCGGGTCAATCTGCGGCCGGGCGACGCCTGGGTCTTTCTCGACCTCAGCGACGGCACCAGCCTGCCCGCACTCGGCATTCAGCCGGGCATCGGCAGGGCCAGGGCGATCAGGGACGCCGGCGCGCTGCGCGCTCTCGCGGAATCGCACGGCACGGGCGCACCCAAGAGCTGAGCCCCTGCCGAACACCCCCGCGGTTGTTTACTCTGGTGGCGGCGGCGCCCGGTGCGCCCCCGCCCCGCATCCCTGTGGTCCGAGTGGCCCGCGGGGCCATCCTGCGACATGAGGAGTGACTCCTTCCAGCAATGGACGGATCGTCCGGTAGTACCTGCGCCGCCCCCCGGCCGGAGGCGGCGGCATGACCATCCCCCTGCTGCTCCTCGGAGCAGCTTTCCTTCTGATTCTCGCCAACGGATTCTTCGTCGCGGCCGAGTTCGGCCTCGTCACGGTCGAACGGGCTGACGCCGAGCGCGCCGCCGCCGACGGCGACCGGCGGGCCGGCACCGTCGTCCGTGCGCTGCGGGAACTCTCCTTCCAGCTGTCCGGCACCCAGCTCGGCATCACCATCACCTCACTGGTGGTCGGCATGCTCGCCGAGCCGGCGCTCGCCCGGCTGCTCACCGGGCCGCTGACGGCGACCGGACTGCCCGAAGGGGCCGTCTCCGGGATCAGCGTCGTCGTCGGGATGCTGCTGGCTTCCGCCGTGCAGATGGTGATCGGCGAACTCGTCCCGAAGAACTGGGCGGTCTCCAAGCCGCTCCAGGTCGCCCGGTTCGTCGCCGGGCCCCAGCAGCTGTTCTCGGCCGCGTTCCGGCCGGTGATCGCCCTGCTGAACACCGTCGCCAACCGCCTGGTGCGGGCCCTGGGGGTGGAGCCGACCGACGAACTCGCCTCCGCCCGTACCCCCGGCGAGCTGGTATCGCTGGCGCGCCACTCGGCGCAGGCGGGCACGCTTGAGCAGGACACCGCCGACCTCTTCGTACGGACCCTCTCGCTGGCCGGGCTGACCGCACAGCACGTGATGACACCCCGGGTGAAGGTCAGCGCCCTGCAGTCGTCGGCGACCGCGGCGGATGTGCTCAATCTGACCCGGGCGACCGGTCTCTCGCGCTTCCCGGTCTACCGGGAGCGCATCGATGAGGTCGTCGGGATGGTCCACCTGAAGGACGCCCTCGCCGTGTCCCCGCACGACAGGCAGCGGACGTCGGTGTCCCGGGTCGCCGTGGCGCCCCTGCTGGTGCCCGAGACACTGCCCGTGCAGCAGCTGCTGGAGCGGCTGCGCACCGAGCAGCCGATAGCCGTGGTGGTCGACGAGTACGGAGGCACCGCCGGGGTCGTCACTCTCGAGGACATCGTCGAGGAGCTCGTCGGTGAGGTCAGGGACGAGCACGACGGGGCGGACGCCGGCCGTCCCGAGCTTTCCGCCCTGCCCGCCGAGGACGGCAGGCCCGCCTGGGAGGCCGACGGCAGCTGCCGGGTCCTCACCCTGCGACGGATAGGTCTCGAAGTGCCCGAAGGGCCCTATGAGACCGTCGCCGGGCTCATCGCCGATCTGCTGGGCCGTATCCCGGCCCCCGGTGACCGGGCCGAGCTGCCCGGCTGGCGGCTCTCGGTGCGCCAGGTCGACCGCTACCGGGCCGAACGGGTGCGTCTGGTGCGTACCTCCGATGTACCCGCCGGGATCACGGAGGGCGTGCGATGAGCATCCTCCAGCTTCTCTTCGCCCTGCTTCTGGTACTCGCCAACGGATTCTTCGTGGGCGCCGAATTCGCGCTGGTCTCGGTGCGCCGCAGCCAGATCGAGCCGCTTGCCGCCGAAGGCTCCGCCCGTGCCCGTAAGGTGCTCCACGGTCTGGAGAACCTGCCGCGGATGATGGCGGCGGCGCAGTTCGGTATCACCGTCTGTTCGCTGACGCTCGGCGCTGTCGCGGAGCCGACCGTCGCCCACCTTCTGGAGCCGCTGTTCGAGGCGGCACGGCTGCCCGACGGGCTGGTCCATCCGCTGGGCTATGTCATCGCACTCGCCGGTGTCGTGTCGCTCCACCTGATCATCGGCGAACTGGTCCCCAAGAACCTCGCGATGGCGGCCCCCGGGAAGACCGCGCTTCTGCTCGCCCCCGGGCTCGTCGGGTTCGCCCGGCTGTGCCGTCCGGTGACGGTGGCCCTGGGCGCCTGCGCCCGGCTGGTGCTGAAGCTCTTCGGCGTCGAGCCAAGGGACGAGGTCGAGGCGGTCTTCACGAGCGAGCAGCTCAACCGGCTCGTCGAGGACTCGGGCCAGGCAGGACTGCTGGACTCCGAGGCGCAGGAGCGCCTCGAGGACGCGCTCGAACTCGGCAGCCGCCCGATCGCGGACGTCACCATCGCCCGTGCCGAACTGATCACGGTCGCCCCCTCGGTCACGCCCCAGCAGATCGAGGAGCTGACCGTGCGCACCGGATACTCCCGCTTCCCCGTCTGCGCGGACGGTGGCGCCTTCATGGGTTATCTGCACGTCAAGGACGTGCTCGACCTGGAGGAACGCCACCGTGCGGTACCGCAGCAGGTCTGGCGGCCGATGACCACCCTGCGCACGGAGCTTCCGCTGGACGATGCCCTGACCGTGATGCGCAGGGCCGCGACCCATCTGGCGCAGGTCGCGGACGCCTCGGGGAAGGTGCTGGGACTCGTGGCGCTCGAGGACGTGCTGGAGATGCTGGTGGGGGAGGTCAGGGACCCGGCACACCGTGACACGGCGGGGCGGGTGTCGGAGCCGCGGATGGAACGGAGCGAGCAGGCGCTGGCGGGGTGAGCCGGCCGGCTGCGCGGCGCTGCCCGTCCTCCCCCTCCGGAACTCCGGAAGGGGGAGGGCGAGCGCCGCGCAGCGCCGCTCAGGGCGCCGGCGGTTCCTGGGTGCCGCGTCCCACCGGCCCGCGTCCCGACAGCACCTCCCCGTACGCCTGCATCAGATCCGGCAGCCGCAGCGTGGACAGATCGTCCCTGTCAGGTGTTCCGGCATACCCGGACAGCCGCAGATCCCGGTAGGCGCAGCTCTTCTCGTACAACGTGCGCAGAAAACGGCCGTTGCCCAGTTCGTCGATCCAGCCCTGGTCCACCACATGCCCGGCGATCGAGCGCAGCTCGTCCAGCGACTCCTCGTCCCAGACGTCGCCGTTCTCCGTGGCCAGCACCTCGCCGATGGCGGTGAGCTCCAGCGGCCGGTAGCTGGGGAAGTCGACGCGGGTGGTGAAGCGTGAGGACAGACCGGGGTTGGTGGTGAGCAGACGGTCCATGCCCTCCGGGTAGCCGGCCAGGATGACGACCAGGTGATCCCGGTTGTCCTCGGCCCGCTTCAGCAGCACCTGAAGAGCCTCGTCCCCGTAGGCGTCGCCCTTGCTGTAGCCCGAGTTGGAGAGGCTGTACGCCTCGTCGACGAACAGCACCCCGCCCAGCGCCGAGTCGATCAGCTCATTGGCCTTGACGGCCGTCTGCCCCAGGAACTCCCCCACCAGGTCGGCCCGTTGGGCCTCGATCAGGTGGTCGCCCCCGAGCAGCCCCAGCGCGTAGAAGACCCGGCCCAGAATCCGGGCGACAGTCGTCTTGCCGGTGCCTGACGGGCCCGAGAAGACGAAATGGCGCTTCGGGGGCTGTACGGGCAGGCCCTGCCCGGCCCGCAGCCTCGCCATGTTGAGCTGCGCGGACAGTGCCTTGACCTGACGCTTCACCGGTTCCAGACCGACCATCCGCTCCAGCTCGGCCAGCGCCTCGGCGAGCAGCTCCGGGTCGGTGGGGCCGGTGGGCAGTTCCGGACCCGCCGGGGTCACGGAAAAGATCTCCCTGTTGCGCACGGCGTCGGCCGGGGCGGGGCCGCCGAGCGGATCGGCGCCGGTACGAAGCTCCCGGCTCTCCGCCGGATCACTCTCGAGCAGCGCCCCTTCGGACTGGCCGTCCACGGCGTCCTGGCCGGACCCGGCGAGCGCGACGGCGGCGTAGTCGGCCGTCTCGTCGAATCCGTCGCCCTCGGATATCGCGGCCAGCCGTGCCGATGTGTCCATGAAGGCCGGATCCACCCGGTGCACCGCCCGGTACAGGGGCAGGGCGGCCGCCGTTCGGCCGGTGCCCTCGTGGGCACGGGCGAGCCAGTAGCGCAATTCCTTGCGCTGCGGCTGTTCGCTGCGGCAGCGCATCAGCGCCGCCGACAGCAGAGGCTCGGCCTGCCCGTACATCTCCAGGCGCACCCGGGCCATACCGCCGAACAGTCCCGCTTCGATGCCCAGCAGGGGGTCCTCGACCAACGACGCGGTATGGCGGACGAGCCGCTCCCAGTCCTTGGCGAGATAGGCCCGGCAGGCGTGCAGGAAGCGCACCTGGGGGTCGGTGTCGACCGGGGGCAGCCCGGCGAGTGCCCGGTCGAGTTCGGGCACATGACGCCCGTCCAGCCAGTGCGATGCGTGCGCGAGCAGCAGATCGCGTGGGCTCTCCAGCACCGGCTGCACCCACCAGCCCAGCCAGTACCAGGAGTTGAGTGGCCGGTTCAGCCGTGAGCGCTGTTCGCCGAAGCGTTCCCTGTGGCGGAACATCCGCAGCAGCGCGGTGGTGGTGTCCACCCGCAGCGCGTGCAGTCCGAGCCAGCCGTCCGCCATCCCGGGATCGAGCCGCACCGCGGCTCTGAACTCCTCCTCGGCCTGCGGGTATGCGCCCATCGTGTAGGCGTCGACTCCGCGCAGCCAGGCGAGGTCGGCCGGGGCGTGCGTGCCCTGCATGCCGAAATCCATCACGTCCCCCACAGACCGTGCCCCCGTACCGTGCCGCCGGACAGGAGTCCTGCGGCCTGTGAACCGCTGTGCAGCGGACGGGAATTGCCGGTGCCGCCCGAGGGGCATCGTACCTGCGCAGGGGGCGAGCACCGAAGGGCGCAGGGGGCGCGCACCGGGGCGCTTCGCACGCGATCGGCGGTGACCGAGGGTGAGCGATCAGGGATACCGGGCGTCCGTTTGAGGGTGAAGTGGGCAGAACGAAGCCCCCGATCACGGGGGAACAACCGGGGGCTTCGTGTCCGCGGCGGCTTCGAAAAGCCGCACATTGAGAACGTAAGACCTGTACGGGCCCTGGGTCAAGCACAGTTGAAGCACTTGATGGGAGGTTTTCCGCCGGAGCTCCGGCATCCGCAGAGCTGGTCACCGTCCGTCACGGAACGGGTCGCTCATGCTGTCACTGAGGGGTTCCGGCACCACTCGTATCCCGTGCGGAACTCGCGCACCAGAAGATGCGCGAATGGCCTGGAAGGGTCCTCGGCGAAGTGCTGTGCTTCCGCCGCGGTCCAGCCGTCCCAGAAACCCGACAGCGCGGGTCCGTCCCTGCGGCGGCCCCGCCGCCAGGAACCCTCGGCGTCCCGGTCCATCCACAGCAGCTGCGCGAGGTGAGGGCGCATCGCCTGCCGCCCGGCGCCCACCCCTTCGACAATGACGACGTCAGCAGGGCGCACGCTCCTTTCAGGGCCGAAGCGGCGCAGTGTCCAGTCGTACGGTCCGTACCGCGCGGCCTCACCGCGGACGAACGGGCCGATCACCTGGGACCGCATACGGTCCATCCAGGCGAAGAGCTCCTGATGGGTGGCCAGATCGTCCAGATGCAGTACAGGCGCGCCGTCCAGTGCCGCGGCGAGCCTGGCCGAGAAAGTGCTCTTCCCCGACCCCGCATGGCCGTCGACCGCGATGAGGCGAACCGGGCCGCAGGAGGCGGGGAGTTCACGGACCGCAGCCGCGAGGCGATCAAGGTCATTCATGGGGCCAGCCTAGGAGCAGAGGGTCGCATCGCAGGTCACGCCAGTGGTCCACACCAATATTGGTCCCAAGACGCGAGGGGAATCACTGGCAGAAGTGCGCCGGTAGCCGCGATAGTTGCTCCACTGCCGTGCAGCTGCCGCCCCATCCGTACTCGACTGGGGGTCCACCATCGTGACCAGTTCAACTCCGCGCCGAACCGTGCTCGCCGCCGCGCTCGCGGCCGCGGCGGGTGCCGCGGCGGCATCCGCCGCTCCCGCGTCCGCGGCCGTCCGGACCACGTCAGCCGCCCCGGGGGCTCCGGCCGCCCCGGCCGTCGCCAAGGGAAGGCCCGCGCCTCCGCTCGTGGACAACAGTTCCTGGACCACATACTCCGACTGGCGTTCCGGCGCCGCGGCAGGCGTCCGAGCCGTCGCGGGCCGGCGGCCGGCGCTGGTGATCGGCTCACCGGCCGGCCGTATGGACTACACCGACCCGCACAGCAAGAAGACCGCGTCCTGGGATTACGCCACCTGGACCTCGCCCGTCCACCGCTCCCGGGTACCGGCCACCGAGGTCATCGCCTCCTGGAACGCGCACACTCCGGCAGGCACCTGGCTCCAGACCGAACTGCGCGGAACCTACAGCGACGGCACCGAGACGCCCTGGTACGTCATGGGGCGATGGGCATCCGGCGACGAGGACATCAAGCGCACGTCCGTCGACGACCAGAGCGACGGCAAGAGCTCCATCTGGACCGACACCTTCTCCGTCGACGCTCCTGCGAGCGGGCTGCGCCTGGTCTCCTACCGGCTGCGGCTGACCCTCTACCGCAAGCCGGACACCGGGCTCAGCCCCACCGTCTGGCGGCTCGGCGCGATGGCGTCCGACATCCCGGACCGGTTCACCGTCCCCGCATCGACGCCGTGTCACGCCCGCGAACTGGACGTCCCGCGCTTCTCCCAGGACGTCCACGACGGGCAGTACCCGGAGTACGACGGCGGTGGTGAGGCCTGGTGCAGTCCCACCTCGTCCTCGATGATCATCAAGTACTGGGGGAGCGGTCCGACTGCCGAGGACCTCGCGTGGGTGAACCCCGGCTACGCCGATCCCGAGGTCTGCAACGCGGCGCGCTACACATACGACTACCAGTACGAGGGCTGCGGGAACTGGCCGTTCAACGCCGCCTATGCGGCGAGCTACCAGGACCTGAGCTCGGTGGTCACCCGGCTGTCGTCACTCAATGACCTGGAGACCCTGATCCGGGCGGGCATCCCGGCCATAACGTCGCAGTCGTTCCTCAAGGAGGAGCTCACCGGCGCGGGATACGGCACATCCGGGCATCTGATGACGGTGATCGGCTTCACGGCGGACGGCGATGTGATCGCCAACGATCCGGCATCGCACGACGACGACGCGGTGCGGCACGTCTACAAGCGGTCCGAGTGGGAGAACATCTGGCTCCGCACCAAGCGCCACAACGCCTCCGGCGCCGTGGTGTCCGGCACGGGCGGGGTCTGCTACCTGTACTGGCCGGTCCGCCCCACGCGCGCCCAGCGGTGGGCTCTGGAGTCCGTCGGCATCCGCTGATCCGGCAGGCTGCTCCCCGCGGCGACGAAGCTCGCTGTCGCGTGGAGAGCCGTGCCCGCCGGGCGGTCCGGGCCGCATGACTGCCCCGACCGTCCGCCGCGTCCGCACCGGATGCAGCGGGCGCCTGCGGTCGTGCGTCAACGTCCTTGCCGGCAGCCCCACTTGGTCCCGAACGACGTCTGTCATACTTCGGGGAATCCTGAGGCAGCGGGGGACTGGGCCTGATTGAACAGCACTCAACAGTTCGCGACCGAGCGATCCCAGCTCCGTCGCGCCGAACTGATCGCGACCGGGCGGAAGCTGTTCGCCGACACCTCCTACGACGCGTTGTCCATGGACGACATGGCCCGTCACGCCGGGGTAGCCAAAGGGCTGATCTACTACTACTTCAAGAGCAAGCGCGGCTACTACTTCGCCGTCGTCGAGGATTCCGTGGCGGAGCTTGTCGCCCGCGCGGCGAGCGACACCGAGCTGCCCCGTGCCGAACGGGTGCACCGCACCATCGACGGCTATCTGCTCTACGCGCAGCACCATCAGGCCGCCTTCCGCACCGTCGTCACCGGCGGCGTCGGCTTCGACACCCAGGTGCAGGCACTGCGCGAAGCGGTCCGTGAGGAACTGATCGCCGCCATCGCGGAGGGCGCGTACGGCAGACGGGGGATACCGCAGCTGGCCCGGCTGGCCCTGCTCGGCTGGCTGAGCGCGGTGGAGTCGGTCACGCTCGACTGGCTGAACCATCCGGAGCTGGCGCGCGAGACGGTCCGCTCCCTGCTCGTCAGGATGTTGCGCAACACCCTGGACACCGTCGGTGAGTTCGTCCCCGAGTGCCCGTCGCCGCCGCCCGCGGCATGAGGAGCGCGGCCCGACGCGACGGGAGGGCGGAGGACCGCCAGGCCCTCCGCCCTCCCGTCCGGCGGACGCCGTCAGCTGACGGCGTGGATCAGTTCACCGTTCGACGTGTCACCGCTGAGCTCCCAGAGGAAGGTGCCTCCCAGGCCCTGCTGGTTCTTGTAGTCCATCTTTCCGGCGATGGTGGCCGGGGTGTCGTAGCTCCACCAGTTGGAGCCGCACTTGGCGTAGGCGGTTCCGGCGACCGTACCGGTGGCCGGGCAGCTGTTCTTGAGCACCTTGTAGTCCTCGATGCCCTGTTCGTAGGTGCCGGGCGCGGGCCCGGTGGCGGCGCCGCCCGGAGCGGCCTGGGTCACACCGGTCCAGCCGCGGCCGTAGAAGCCGATGCCGAGCAGCAGCTTCTGCGCCGGGATGCCCAGCGCCTTGAGCTTGGTGATGGTCGCGTCGGTGTTGAAGCCCTCCTTGGGGATGCCGGTGTAGGAGGTGAGCGGGGAGTGCGGCGCCGTCGGCCCCTGGGCGTCCCAGGCCCCGAAGTAGTCGTAGGTCATCGGGTTGTACCAGTCGACGTACTGGGCTGCGCCCGCGTAGTCGGCGGCCTCCATCTTGCCGCCCGCCGACGCGTCCGCGGTGATGGCCGCGGTGACCAGACTCGATGATCCGAACTTGGCGCGCAGCGCGGCCATCACGTTCTTGAAGGCGGCCGCCCCGCTGGTGTCGCAGGAGAGACCGCAGGCGTTGGGGTACTCCCAGTCGACGTCGATGCCGTCGAAGACGTCCGCCCACCTGGAGTCCTTGACCAGGTCGTAGCAGGACTGGGCGAAGGCCGCCGGGTCCTTCGCCGCCTCGCCGAAGCCGCCGGACCAGGTCCAGCCGCCGAACGACCAGATGACCTTGAGGTTCGGGTGCAGCTTCTTGAGCTCGCGCAACTGGTTGAAGTTACCCGCGACCGGTTGGTCCCAGGTGTCGGCCGTGCCGTCGACGCTGGAGGAGGCGTCGTACGTCTTCTGGTAGTCCGCGTAGGCGTCGCCGATCGCGCACTTGCCGCCGGTGACGTTGCCGAAGGCGTAGTTGATGTGGGTGAGCCGGGCGGCCGACCCGGAGGTCTCGATGTTCTTGACCTGGTAGTTGCGCTGGTAGACGTCCCAGTCGGCGTAGTACCCGACGACCTTGCTGCCCGCGGCCGCCGCCGTGCCGGCCGCAGGGGCGCTCTTCTCGCCGGCCGCCGCGGTCCCGGCCCCCGCGAGCAGGGCGGCGCCGAGGGCAGCCGTACAGACGGCGGCGACGAGGGCCCGCAGACGGGCCCGGGGGTGGAGTGGTCCGAACATGCTGTCTCCTCGTGGGGGAGGGGGACGTGAGGTGGGGGATGGCTCCGCGCCAGTGTTTTGGCATGAACGCGATAGCCATGACAGGGAAGGTAGAAGGACTAGACCAGTGCGGTCAATGGTTCGGACCAATCTGGATCTCGTGACGGAAGTCCGCCGATCGGGCATACTCAAGCCGCCACAGCCTCTGGTCAGGCTCTTCCGCGATCCGGGAGGGCAGCATCGGCTGAAGGTGAGACCCGGCAGCGCTGCCACACCCTGGCCGCGCCCATGCCGCAGCGCCCGACAGGGAGGAGAGCGTCGCCATGCCCGACCACGCCCCGCAGTTGGTGGACCGTCAGTTGCCCACCGAGGAGTCCCGGGACCTGATCGCGCTTGTGCGTGACATCGTCCAGCGGGAGATCGCTCCGACGGCCGCCGCCGATGAGGAGGCCGGACGCTTCCCTCGCGAGATCTTCTCGCTGCTCTCCGAATCAGGGCTGCTCGGCCTCCCGTACGACTCCGCGTTCGGCGGCGGGGACCAGCCGTACGAGGTCTATCTCCAGGTGCTCGAGGAACTGGCGGGAGCGCGGCTCACCGTCGGTCTGGGCGTCAGCGTCCATTCGCTGGCCTGTCACGCTCTTGCCGGTTACGGAACGAAGGAGCAGCGGACGACACATCTCCCCGCCATGCTCGGCGGGGGGCTGCTCGGCGCGTACTGCCTCTCCGAGCCTGCTTCGGGCTCCGACGCCGCCTCGCTGCGCACCAAGGCGGTACGCGACGGCGATGACTGGGTGATCACCGGAACCAAGGCGTGGATCACGCATGGCGGCGTCGCCGACTTCTGCACCGTTCTGGCCCGTACCGGCGGGGAGGGCGCCAGGGGCATCTCGGCCTTCCTGGTGCCCGGTGACGCGGCGGGGCTGAACGCCGCGGTTCCCGAGAAGAAGATGGGAATGAAGGGTTCGCCCACCGCTCAGCTGCACTTCGACGGGGTCCGGGTGTCCGACGACCGGCGCATCGGCGAGGAGGGCCAGGGCTTCGCCATCGCGCTTTCGGCGCTCGACTCCGGGCGGCTCGGCATCGCGGCCTGCGCCATCGGTGTCGCGCAGGCGGCGCTGGACGAGGCGGTGCTGTACGCCACCGGGAGGCAGCAGTTCGGCCGCCCCATCGCCGACTTCCAGGGGCTGCGCTTTCTGCTCGCCGACATGGCGACCCAGATCGAGGCCGGCCGGTCCCTCTATCTGGCCGCCGCACGGCTGCGGGACACCGGTCGTCCGTTCTCCCGGCAGGCCGCCATGGCCAAACTCTTCTGCACGGACGCGGCGATGCGGGTCACCACGGACGCCGTCCAGGTGCTTGGCGGCTACGGATACACCATGGACTTCCCGGTGGAGCGGTTCATGCGGGAGGCCAAGGTGCTGCAGATCGTCGAGGGCACCAACCAGATCCAGCGCATGGTCATCGCCCGGCACCTCGCGGGTCCTGAGTCGCACTGAACTGCCCGGCCCGGACGGTGGACGCGGTGAGGCGCGTCCACTCCGGGTCGCGCCGTCCCGGCAGGGCCCTGCCCGCGCGGCCCCACTGCTGGATCAGCGCCTGGTGGATCGGGGCGTCGGCGAAGTGCGGAAGCGATTCTTCTGGCGCGGAAGCGACCAGCCGACGGCGCCCGGTCGCGGTTCCGTAGTGCAGAACAGTCATGCACGGTCAACGCGGTGCGGCGCCACGGGGTCACCGTCCGTCCGGGTCGGGCGTCTGTTCGCGCCCTACCGGGGTGGTGGCATCGGGGCGCCGCTGACAGGCGGTCAGGCGGCGTGCCGCCGCTGTGTGAACTTGACCGGACGCGACCCGGGGCCGCCGACGTGCGAGAAGGGCTGCTTCCGCCAGTCGAGCCCCTGAGGGAGCGTCAACAACAGGGCGGTGTCCTGCTCCTGTGCTTCGAGGCTGTCGTCCGCGGGCCGGGCCTGCGAGGCGCTGCGGCCGGTGCCGGCACACACGGTCAGACCGAACGGATTCCAGGGGCTGGCGCAGAGCGCGTGCTCGGGCAGCAGGCTCTCGTCGGCGAGCAGCGCGATCGGCTGGGCGCAGTCCGGGCAGATGACCCGGTACATCTCAAAGGTGTCGTACGCGTCCAGTTCCGGGTCGTCCTCGATATCGGCGAGCTCGGTGCAATCGGCGCTCTTGAGCTTGGGCATAAGAATTTCCCCCTCGGATGGGCCGACCAGGAACTGTGGTCTCGACCACAGCAAGCACTTCCCGCAGCGCCGGTGCGGTAATCGCGCGTCCCCCGCCCACACCGCTCCAGGCCTGTGGTCTTCATCACATGGCCGCCGTGAGTGCCCCTTCCGGGCCCGCTTCGGCTGTGCCGGGAGTGACCTGGGCAATAGGTTGATCCGTATGGAGGAGCTGGATCGCCGCATCGTGGAGTTGCTCGTCAAGGACGGGCGGATGAGCTACACCGACCTGGGCAAGGCCACGGGCCTGTCCACATCGGCGGTGCATCAGCGGGTACGCAGGCTCGAACAGCGCGGAGTCATCCGCGGCTATGCCGCAGTGGTCGACCCGGAGGCCGTGGGGCTGCCGCTCACCGCCTTCATCTCGGTGAAGCCCTTTGACCCGAGCGCACCCGACGACATCGCGGAACGTCTGGCCGGGGTCCCCGAGATCGAGGCCTGCCACAGTGTCGCGGGGGACGAGAACTACATTCTCAAGGTGCGGGTGCCCACCCCGCTGGCACTGGAGAACCTGCTGACCAGGATCCGTTCGCTGGCCGGGGTGTCCACCCGTACGACGGTCGTGCTGTCCACTCCGTACGAGGCCCGTCCGCCGGAGATCTGAGCCTGCGCGGGAGGATCGCGAAGGCCCCGTTACGGGCTTCGCGCCGCCCCGGTGTACGTGTCGTTCACCCGCAGGCGGGAGACTGTTCCCATGACCGAGAGCACCGCCCTCCAGGCCGACCACCGCACCGTGCTGCTGCGTGGCGGAGACATTCACAGCCCCGCCGACCCCTTCGCCACCGCGATGGTCGTGGAGCGCGGACACATCGCCTGGGTGGGGTCGGAAGGCGCTGCCGATACCTTCGCCAGGGGTGCCGACGAGGTCGTCGACCTCGAGGGGGCACTGGTCACACCGGCGTTCACCGACGCGCACGTACACACCACATCGACCGGCCTCGCGCTCACCGGCCTCGACCTGTCGGCGGCACGCACGCCCGCGGGAGCGCTCGCCCTGCTGCGGGCACATGCCGCGGCGCGCCCCGCCGACCGGGTGCTGCTCGGCCACGGCTGGGACGCGGCGAACTGGCCGGGCGAGGTGCCGCTCACCCGGGCCGGACTCGACGAGGCGGCCGGCGGCAGGCCGGTGTATCTGCCACGGGTCGACGTTCATTCGGCCGTGGTCTCCACCGCGCTTCTCGACCTGGTCCCCGGGATCACCTCGCTCGCCGGATATCACCCGGACGCCCCGCTCACCGGGGCCGCCCATCACGCGGTCCGGGCGGCCGCGTACGCCGCCGTCACCCCCCAGCAGCGGGCCGAGGCCCAGCGCGCCGCGCGCCACCGTGCGGCGTCGCTGGGGATCGGCGCGCTGCACGAGTGCGGTGGCCCGGACATCTCCGACGAGGAGGACTTCACCGGCCTGCTCGCCCTCGCGGCCCAGGAACCGGGCCCGCGCGTCTTCGGCTACTGGGCGGACCGCGTCACCGGCGCCGATGACGCGCGGCGCGTCAGGGAGCTCGGCGCCATCGGTGCGGCGGGCGACCTCTTCGTGGACGGTTCGCTCGGATCGCACACCGCGTGTCTGCACGAGCCGTACGCGGACGCCGCCCACACCGGCCACGGCCGGCTGGACGCGGGCGACATCGCCGCCCACGTCATGGCCTGCACCGAGGCCGGCATCCAGGCCGGTTTCCACGCCATCGGCGACGCGGCGATCACTGCGGTGGTCGACGGGGCGCGGTCGGTCGCGGAGAAGCTGGGGCTCGCCCGGGTCCGCGCCGCCCGGCACCGTGTCGAACACGCCGAGATGCTCACGCCCGAAACCATCGCCGCCTTCGCGGAGCTCGGGCTCACCGCTTCCGTTCAGCCGGCCTTCGACGCGGCGTGGGGCGGTGAGGACGGCATGTACGCGCAGCGTCTGGGCGCCGAGCGGGCCCGTACGCTCAATCCGTTCGCGGCCATGCTCCGCGCCGGTGTTCCGCTTGCCTTCGGGTCCGACAGCCCTGTCACGCCGCCGGCTCCCTGGGCCACCGTGCGTGCCGCCGCCTTCCACCGCACCCCTGAGCACCGGGTCTCGGTGCGCGCCGCGTTCGCCGCCCACACCCGCGGCGGCTGGCGTTCCATCGGCCGGGACGACTCAGGTGTCCTCATCCCCGGTGCACCGGCCGACTACGCGGTCTGGCGCACCGCCGACCTGGTGGTCCAGGCCCCGGACGACCGGGTTGCCCGCTGGTCGACGGATCCGCGGTCCGGCACCCCCGGTCTGCCGGATCTCACCCCCGGGGCCGAACTCCCGGTCTGCCTGCGGACGGTGGTCTTCGGGCAGACTGTCTTCGTGAGGCCGAACGAGTGACATCCGGATCGTCCGTACTGCCGATCGATGCTCCATAGGCTCTGCCACGACCCGCTTCTCCACTGTACTGACCTGCTGATTCACGGAAACGACGCAGCTCACGCGGGTGTTGACAGAGTGCGGCCGGTGGCGGGTAGGTTCGGCCGAGTCCACCGAAGGACGTCCGACCGGAGAACCTCCACGCAGTCGTCGAACGCCGCTGGGTCATGGGACGGCGTGCCGTGTGCGCCGCCACTGGGAGCCAGGTTCAGCGCCCGCGCCTCGGGGGCGAGGGAGGTTTCAGCCGGAAGGGGGTCACCCCTGCTCCTCAGGAGCTCGGGGGAAGGTGCGACCCGGGTGGGGCCCGGACGTTCAGTAGACAACGGCTCTCGGTCGACCCGCAGCCAGCGGGCCCCAGGTCGGCCCGAAGGACACCGGGCCCCGATCCGATACTCCCTCATGGCCCCTGACGCCACCCGGGCCCCGGTCGAACGGCTTCCGGCCGCTGCGCGAACACCGGCCGCCGGTTTCCGGCGGACTCGGCTGCGTTGGGCCGTTCGCCCGCTCGATAGGGTGATGGTTCGGCAGTGACAATGTGAGGGGCAGCAGTGAACGACGGCGGTGAGCGGCAGTTCGGTCCGCTCGGCAAGGCCTTGGTCATCATCCCGACCTACAACGAGGCCGAGAACATCGAGCCGATCGTCGCCCGGCTGCGTGCCGCGGTGCCCGAAGCGGACATTCTCGTTGCCGACGACAACAGTCCGGACGGCACCGGGAAGATCGCTGACGCGATCGCCGCCGCGGACCCCCAGGTCCAGGTGCTGCACCGGCAGGGCAAAGAGGGGCTGGGTGCTGCCTATCTGGCGGGCTTCCGCTGGGGCATCGAGCACGGCTACGGCGTGCTGGTGGAGATGGACGCCGACGGTTCCCACCAGCCCGAGGAACTCCCGCGGCTGCTCATCGCGCTGAAGGGCGCCGATCTGGTGCTCGGCTCCCGCTGGATGCCCGGCGGACGGGTCGTCAACTGGCCGAAGCACCGCGAGGTCCTCTCGCGCGGCGGCAGCACCTATTCACGGCTGCTCCTCGGCGTGCCGATGCGGGACGTCACCGGCGGCTTCCGGGCCTTCCGCAAAGAGACCCTCGAAGAGCTCGGCATGGACGAGGTCGCCTCCCAGGGGTACTGCTTCCAGGTGGACCTCGCGCGCCGCGCCGTGGAAGCCGGCTGCCATGTCGTCGAAGTCCCGATCACCTTTGTCGAGCGGGAGATCGGTGATTCCAAGATGAGCCGTGACATCGTCGTCGAGGCCCTGTGGCGGGTCACCGCCTGGGGTATCGGATCGCGGGCCTCCCGGCTGATGGGCCGCAGGCCTTCCTGACCGCCCAGGACGCCGCCCCCGCGCGTTGCCAGGCACACTGGGAGTATGACGACCGGCACACCGCCCCCGACGGCACCCAGGCGCTCACGTGCGCGCACTCTCGTCCCGCTCGGTATCGCCGTATGGCTGGTGCTGGAGATCTGGCTGCTGATCGTGGTGGCGGAGGCCGCCGGCGGGCTCACCGTGCTCGCTCTGCTCATCGGCGGGGCCGTGCTGGGCGGCGCCGTCATCAAGCGGGCGGGGCGTCGCGCCTTCCGTAATCTGACGGCGACACTCCAGCAGAAGCAGGACGGCGGACCCGCGGATGACCAGTCGGCACCTGACGACCGGGAAAGCGCGGGCAACGGCTTTCTGATGCTCGGCGGTCTGCTGATCATGCTGCCGGGTCTTGTCTCGGACGTGGTGGGGCTGATCTGCCTCGTACCGCCCGTCAGGTCGCTGCTGAGCCGTTACACCGAGCGGTCCCTCGAGCGCCGGATGAACGCGTCGGCGCCCGGCACTCTCGGCGATGCCTACCAGCAGGCCCGGATGCGGCGCCCGGACGGCAAGGTGGTGCAGGGCGAGGTCATCAAGGAGGAGCGGACCTCGCAGGCCGGGGACGAGGGCCCCCGCCCGCCGCTCGCTCCGTGATGCCACAGCTGCCTCCGCTCCGGGGTGGCGCACGAAGAAGCCGCGGTCGCACACGAGCAGCCGCGGGTGGCACAGAAGAAGCCGCGGGTCCGCGGCACACCCTGAAGTGTGCCGCGGACCCGCGGCTCTTGTTCGTGCGGTACGCGAACGCCTGAGCGTTACGCGGACTTGCGGCTGTCCCGCGGATGCACGGCAATGTTCATGGCACCGGAGCGAAGGACGGCCAGCCTCTCGGCCAGCACCTCCTCGAGCTCCTCGCGGGTGCGTCGTTCCATGAGCATGTCCCAGTGCGTGCGCGCAGGCTTGCCCTTCTTCTCCTCAGGGCCGTCCCCGTCTACCAGGAGTGCTTGGGCGCCGCACGCCTTGCACTCCCACTCCGGCGGAATGTCCGCCTCCACAGAGAACGGCATCTCGAAGCGATGTCCGTTCTCGCATGCGTACTCCACCGCCTGGCGCGGGGCCAGGTCGATGCCGCGGTCGGTCTCGTAGCTGGTCACCACGAGGCGCGTACCGCGAAGAGCTCGCTCACTCATGAATCGTGCCTCCCGGGCTTGTCGCCCACAGGACAGGTGTCGCTGTCGTCGTCATCCGGTCAACGTCCGGTCGGCGGTAAAGATTCCCGTTGCGGGTCAAGCGCCTGCTACTCGCCCGCCACCGCCATCGGTGGAAGCGCTGCGCGCCGCTGCCTTCCGTCGTGCCGCCCCTTGTTGTACCCACCAGTGCCCTGTTTGTCACATCTGCCTAAAGATGTCACCCTGCGTCTTCATTTCCTGATCGCGCAGTAACGGTCCGCCTGGTAAGCCAAAGGCGTACACTACCGGCCTTTCACTTCAGCACCTAAATCCGGTCGGGTACCGCGTTTCCCGCCGCTGTCACGGCGTCCTTGACGGGTACCCGCGCCAGCAGGAGGAAACCCAGTACGAAGAAGATCACCAGCGAGGCGATGGCATCCCTGTAATCCCCGGTCAGCTGGTACGCGAGCCCGAAGATCAGCGGCCCGAGCCAGCTGAGCCCGCGGTCGCTCATCTCGTAGGCGGAGAAGTACTCGGCCTCCTTGCCGGGCGGCACCAGATGCGAGAACAGCGAACGGGAGAGCGCCTGGCTGCCGCCGAGCACCGTGCCGATCGCCGCGGCCAGCAGGAAGAACAAGAACGGCCTGCCGGGCGGCAGGAAGTACCCCACGCAGAGGATCAGCGTCCACACCGCGAGCGAACCGAGAACCGTCCGCTTCGCGCCGTGGGTCCGCGCCAGCCGGCCCATGCCGAGCGCGCCCGCCACCGCCAGTACCTGCACCAGGAGAATCGCCGTGATCAGCGTGGTCTGGCCGAGGCCCAGCTCCTCGGAACCGTACACGGAGGCCTGTGAAATCACCGTCTGGATACCGTCGTTGTAGACCAGGTAAGCCAGCAGGAAGGACAGCGTCAGCGGATAGCGGCGCATGTCCCGCAGGGTTGCCATGAGCTGCCGCCACCCCGCACCGACGGCGCCGCGCCCGCCGCCGGCCGCGACCCGCCGGTCACGCAGCCGCCTCAGCGGTATCACGGTGAAGGCGCCCCACCACACCCCGGCCGACGCCAGACAGATGCGTACGGCGGTCGATTGCGACACTCCGAAGCTGTCGTGGCCGGTGTACAGCACCAGATTCAGTACGAGGACGAAGGCGCCGGCGGTGTAGCCGAAGGCCCAGCCACGCGAGGAGACGGTGTCGCGCTCGCCGGGTTCGGCGATCTGCGGCAGATAGGCGTTATAGAGGACCATCGAGACGGCCAGCGCCGAGTTCGCCACGATCAGCAGCAGGGCGCCCAGCAGGTAGCGGTCGCCGTTCAGGAAGAACATGCCGGCGGTGGCGGCGGCGCCGATGTACGCGGAGGCCGCGAGCAGCGGCTTCTTCCGTCCCGTCCGGTCGGCGGCGGCGCCCACCAGCGGCATCACCACCACAGCGGCCACCACGGACGCGGAGACCGAGTAGGCGAAGACCGAACCCGCGCGCAGCGGGATGCCCAGAGGATGGACGAAGCCCCCGGCGTCGGCTGCGGACTTCGCCACCGAGGTCAGATAGGGCCCGAGAAAGACCGTGAGCACACTTGTCGAGTAGACGGAGCAGGCGAAGTCGTAGAAGTACCAGCCGTGCTGCTCGCGCCTGCGGTCGGCCGCACCGGCCGCCCGTTCCGCCGTTCCAGCGCTCAACCCGTGCCCCCTGATCGTCGGTTCCACGCCCCCCGCTCGGTGAGAACCGTGCGCAGCGACTCGAGATGATCGGTCATGATGCCATCCACGCCCAGGTCGAGCAGGGCGGTCATGCGGGCGGGATCGTTGACCGTCCAGACATGCACCTGGAGCCCCAGGGTGTGAGCGGTGCGCACAAAGCGGCGGTCCACCACTCTGACCCGGCCGTGGAACTCGGGAACCTGGGCGCACACAGCGCTTTCGCGCAGAGCGGCCGGGACCCCGTACGAGCGCAGCCGCAGTGCCAGCACACCTCGCATGCCGTACGAGGTCGCGAGCCGCGGACCGCCGATGCGCTGCGCCCGGGCAACCCGTCGCTCGGAGAACGAGCCGATGCACACCCGGTCCCAGGCACCGGTTCTGCGGATCAGGCCGATCAGCGGGACAAGGGCGGACTCCGCCTTGACGTCGATGTTCCAGCGGGCCCCGGGAAACTCCTCGAGCAGTTCGTCGAAGAGCGGCAGGGGCCTGGCACCAGCCACCCGTGCACGCCGCACCTCGCGCCAGGGAAGATCCGCTATCCGGCCGCGGGCGTCCGTCACGCGGTCCAGCGTCGCGTCGTGAAAGGCGACGAGCCGGCCGTCCGAGGTGGTGTGCACATCGGTCTCGAAGTACCGGTATCCGGCATCGGCCGCCCGCGCGAAGGCGGCGCTGGTGTTCTCGATGCCGTCGGCCGCGCCGCCGCGGTGGGCGAACGGTATCGGGCCTGCGTGATCAAGAAAGGGGTGGCGGGTACGGGTCACTCGGGCAGTATGGCCCGCTCGGGTGCCCGGACGACGACCGAGGCCACGCTGACCTGCGGCCGGCCGGTGAACAGGCGCAGCGAAAGCTGGACCAGCGGTCCGATGGCCAGTCCGTAGGTGATCGTGCCCACACCGGCGGTGCCGCCCAGGGCGAAGCCGGCCGCGACGACCATGATCTCGATGGCGGTGCGCACCCACCGGATCGGTCGGCCGGTCATCCGGTGCAGTCCCGTCATCAGCCCGTCCCGCGGCCCGGGGCCCAGGCGCGCGGAGATGTAGAGCCCGGTGGCCACTCCGTTCAGCAACACCCCCGCGGCCATCAGCGGGATCCGGGCGGTCAGTCCGTGGATGCCGGGCATCAGCCCGAGGGTCGCGTCCATGGCGGCGCCTACCACGAAGACATTGGAGACGGTGCCGAGTCCGGGGCGCTGCCGCAGCGGGATCCACAACAGCAGCACCGCGGCGCCGACGATGACGGAGACCGTCCCGATGGTCAGCCCCGTCAGCTCGGCCAGCCCCTGGTGCAGAACCCCCCAGGGTTCGAGTCCGAGCCCCGCGCACACCAGCAGGGCGGAACTCATCCCGTACAGAGCCAGGCCGGCGTACAGCTGAAGCAGTCGGCGAGTGAGTGTCCCGGACAAGTCGGCTCCCGCGGTGAAAGGGAAAACTGGCAGCAGCGGGCTGGCAGCGGTGGACTGATGCATGACACCCTGTGGCTTGTAATCTCCTGACGGACAGGGCCAATATCCGAAAGGTGGACTGGGTTTCATGGCGCAGTGGACTTCAGCGGTCGGTGCCGCTCAGCTGGCCCGGCAGCTCAGCACCCAGCAGACCCGGCCCGCAGGGCCCGGCACCCGGAAGCCTCCGGCCTACCGGGCACTGGCCGACGGCATCAGACTGCTGGTCCTCGAGGGCCGGGTGCCGGTGGCGGCCCGGCTGCCCGCCGAGCGTGAACTCGCGGTGGCGCTGGTGGTGAGCCGCACCACGGTGGCCACCGCCTACGAGACGCTGCGGGCCGAGGGCTTCCTGGAATCACGCAGGGGAGCGGGCAGCTGGACCGCGGTGCCTGCGGGCAACCCGCTGCCGGCCCGCGGTCTGGAGCCACTGCCGCCGGAAGCCCTCGGATCGGTGATCGACCTCGGCACCGCTTCGCTGCCCGCGCCCGAGCCGTGGCTCACCCGTGCGGTGCAGGGGGCGCTGGAGGAACTGGCCCCCTACGCCCACACACACGGCGACTATCCGGCCGGACTGCCCGCACTGCGGCAGATGCTCGCCGACCGCTACAGCGAGCGCGGCATTCCGACCATGCCGGAACAGATCATGGTCACCACCGGTGCGATGGGTGCCATGGACGCCATCTGTCATCTGTTCGCGGGCCGGGGCGAGCGCATCGCCGTCGAATCCCCCTCGTACGCCAACATCCTGCAGCTGATGCGGGAGGCCGGCGCCCGGCTGGTGCCCGTGGCGATGGCCGAGGGGCTCAGCGGCTGGGACATCGGCCGATGGCGGCAGGTGCTGCGCGATGCCGCGCCGAGGATGGCCTATGTCGTGGCGGATTTCCACAATCCCACCGGGGCGCTGGCCGACGAGGAACAGCGGCGCGGGCTGGTGGACGCGGCACGTTCGGCAGGCGCCGTGCTGGTCGTCGACGAGACCATGTCCGAACTGCTGCTGGATCCCGGCATCCGGATGCCACGCCCCGTGTGCTCCTTCGATCCGGCGGGCAGCACGGTGCTGACCGTCGGATCGGCGAGCAAGGCCTTCTGGGCCGGCATGCGGATCGGGTGGGTGCGGGCGGCCCCGGATGTCATCCGCAGTCTGGTGGCGGCGCGCGCCTATGCCGACCTGGGCACCCCGGTGCTCGAACAGCTTGCGGTCAACTGGCTGATGAGCACCGGGGGGTGGGAGGACGCCGTGAGTATCCGCAGGGAGCAGGCGCGAGACAACCGTGACGCACTGGTCACCGCGGTACGCCGGGAACTGCCCGGCTGGGAGTTCGAGGTTCCGCACGGCGGACTGACGCTCTGGGTGCGGACCGGAGGGCTATCGGGATCGCGGCTCGCCGAGGTCGGCGAGCGGGTCGGCGTACGGGTTCCCTCAGGGCCGCGGTTCGGGGTCGACGGGGCGTTCGAAGGGTATGTGCGGCTCCCCTTCACGGTGGGCGGTCCGGTGGCGGACGAGGCCGCGCTGCGGCTCGCGGCGGCCGCACGGCTCGTCGGGACCGGCGCGAGCACCGGCACGGAGGCCCCTCGGACGTTCGTCGCCTGACCGGGGTCAGCCCTCGGCGGGTACCGGACCGGCCGCGGCCTCCACGGGGGCCGGTGCCGCATCGGCCGGGCCGGACGCCTCCTGCTTCTTCTCCATGGGGACCGGTGCCGCGTCCGCCTGCTCAGGGGCCCCGGGGACGAGGGCGAGGACGGCCCTGCGGTGCGCCTCGGTGGTGGCGTCGTCGTACGGGTCGGGGGTGGCCGGCACCTGCAGCCTGAGCACGGGTCCCGATCCGAGCCGCGCGTAGCCCCTGCCCGGCGGGGTGCCGGGGGTCGGCGTGGTGTGGGGCGGGATGCCGAGCACGGTTTCGGCCTGATGGCAGGTCGCGGGCCCGAGCACGACGCGGGCGCGGGTGTGCTGACGGATGGTCTCGCCGATGGCGCCGACCGTGTCGAACTGCTCGGCGACCACGACGGTGACATGGGCGGTTCTGCCGTGCCGCAGCGGGATCTGCAGCAGGTCCTGGGGGTCGGTGCGGCCCTCGGCCGCCGCGAGATGTCCGAGAGCGCTCGGCCGGTCGAGCAGAATCCACAACGGGCGTCTCACGTCCTCGGGTGAGGGATGCCCGGACTGCCTGGCGCGGTTGGTCACGGTCAGCCGCCGCTCGGTTTCGTGCGCGGCCCATTCGAGGGTGGCCAGCGCGCCGGCGAGGCCGCACTCGACTGCGAGCACGCCGGGCCGCCCGCTGAGACAGGCGTACTCACCGGTCCCGCCACCCTCGACGATCACCACATCGCCGTGCCGCAGGGTCTGGAGCGCGATCGAGCGGAGCAGCGTGGTGGTTCCGCTGCCCGGTGCGCCGACGACGAGCAGATGCGGTTCGGTCGACCGTGAGCCGGTCCGCCACACGACGGGGGAGGCGTCACGGGTCTCCTCGCCCTCCTGGACCGGAACGGTGCGCTGCACCACGCCGTCGTCCGTGAAGCCGAGGACGGTCTCTCCCGGGGCGGTGACGAAGGGCTGCGCCGCGATCGAGGTGGGGAGGGCGGGCAGCACGCTCATGGTGAGCGTGTTTCCTTCCTCGTCCCAGTCGAACAGATACTCACGACCGCGACCGGACTTGGTCTCCAGCAACTGTTCGATCCGGGCACGGCAGGAGGCCTCCCCGTCCGTGAAGTACGCGGGGTACTTCACCTGGAGCTCGGTCAGCCGCCCGTCCTCGTCGAACTCGTAGTCACTGAACGTGTGGTCCCACTCGCCTCCGTGGGTGAAGAGCGGAGCGGGGTCCTCGGGTACGGAGAAGTACGGCATCAGGGCCTCGTAGAGAGCCTGGAGCCTGGCTGTCTCCGCTTCGTCGGGCCCGGTCGGCACCGCTGGGCGTTCATGGCCTTTCCAGGCGGCCGCGGCCATCACCGTGATCAGGGCGAGCAACGGACCGTAGGGGATGAGGGCGACCACCAGAATGCAGGCCGCGACGAGGAACAGCGCGGGACCGCGCCGGTCCTTGGGCGTCGCGGCCCATCGCCGGCCCACGGCCGAGGCCAGCCTGCGCAGGCCCCGGCCGACGGTGATCAGCGGGTGGAGGACATCGGTGGCGCTGTCGGCGGCCGTCCGCGCGACCTCGCGGCTGCGGGTGATCGATGCGCTGCTGCTGCTCAGAATGCGAGGAAGCGGTCGCCGGGCCACATCTGTCTCCTGGGGTGGTGTGGGCGGTTACTGAGGGTCAGAACTTGATCCCGCCCAGAAGGCTGGCGAGGCTGGCGCTGCCGGCCGTGATGCTCGGGGCGATTGCGGTGCCCGCGAGGAAGAAGCCGAAGAGTGCGCAGACGAAGCCGTGGGATGCCTTGAGTCCGTCTTTCCTGAAGAAGAGGAAGACGATGATTCCGAGCAGTACTACACCTGACATGGACAGGATCATGAGGGTCTCCTGATTGAGGGGGACAGTCACCATGAGTTCTTCCAGTCTCACAGAAAGTATCTATGCGATAAAAGGCGCAAATGGGTTATTTATCGGATTTCTCACTGGACTGGCCTACATTTCGGCACCCTCGAACCCGGAGAACCGCCACAACCGGGCGGTGTCCCCACTCCGGACGATCCTTGCCGCAGCCGCCCCGGGCCGTGTCCACCGACGGGCAGTACCCTTTCGATTCACTCGTACGGCTTGCCCGCCGTACGACGAGGTCAACGGCACGGAAGGCGGCAGGCGCGATGAGCGGAACCCCGGATCCCGAGGTGGTCGAACTGGCGACGAAGGTCTTCGACCTCGCCCGCCGGGGCGAGACCGGGACGCTCTGTGCGTACGTCGACGCGGGAGTGCCGCCGAACCTCACCAACGACCGGGGCGACTCGCTGGTGATGCTTGCCGCCTACCACGGCCACGCGGAGACGGTGGAAGCGCTGATCGCCCGCGGCGCCGACGCCGACCGCGCCAACGACCGCGGGCAGACGCCGCTGGCCGGAGCGGTCTTCAAGGGCGAGGACGCCGTGGTCCGGGCGCTGCTCGCCGGTGGCGCCGACCCGGCCGCCGGAACGCCTTCCGCGATGGATACCGCGCGGATGTTCGGGAAGGCAGAGCTGGTGGAACTGTTCAGCACCCGCTGAACCGGGCCGTCGTAAATGTGGTCGCGGTGGCGAAATGGGTGGGTCATCATGACGTCGCAGGTCCGGTTCCGGGCCACCGACGAGAGGCAGAGGAAGATGGACTGCATCAGGCAGAGGACAACGGGCGGCCGAACATGCTGTTGCGCGGCCAGGTAATCCACGATTCCCGGTTGCGTCGACAGCTTGATGTGAGGCTTCTTCCATGATCGATCCAGTCATAGCGCCGAGCGGCACGTTGCTCGGTCTCCTCCAGAGGGGCCGTGGTGACGGCACGCTGCATGCGCTCGCCGCGCCGCGCGCAGAGGCGCTCGCGGCCTTGAACCACTGCGTACTGAGCGACCCCCGCCACGACTGGCAGGTCGAGAACCGTTCGCTCTACTACGCACGGCTCTGCCTCGATCTCGACGGCGGTCTCGACGAGATCGAGCGCCACCTCTTCGACCCCGAGGACCACATCGACACCGAGGACACCAGGACCGGCCTGGCCCTCGCGGTCCTGGGGCACCTCGCCTCCTACGACAGGGACGACGCGCTCGTCCTGCTGCGGAGGTACGCGGCGACCGGCGCCAACTGGGCGTGGGCGCTCGACGAACTCGCGCTCCGTGACGACGACGCCGGGCTGCGTGCGCTCGCCGGGCCGGTGCTCAGCCGTTTCCCTGTCACCCCGCAGGGCGAGGCCGAGCTGGCTGCCGCGGTGCGGGATGCCTACGAGCCCCGGCCCTGGCGGCTCTGGGCCGACGACCCCCGGGAAACCGTCGGTGCACGGGTCAGGGCGGCGGGGGAGCAGGGATCCTTCGACCGCTGGCAGCGGCAGATGCGCCCGACCGGCCCCCGGCCCGGCTGGAGCGTCCAGGCTGTCTTCGACTGGGCCCAGCAGGGCCTGGAACGCGGCAGCGAGCTCCATCTGGCCGCGGCCCGCTGTCTCACGGCGGTGGCGGGCCCGCAGGACAGGGCTGCGATCACCGAGGCCGCCCGCAGCGGCAGCGACGGCGCCCGCGGCGCGGCACTGCACTATCTCGCCGAAGCACAGGACCCCGCCGTTCTCGACCTGATCGAGGAAGCGGTCCACAGCCCCGTCCGTACGGTCTCCGAAGCGGCCGTCGCCGCCTTCGAGCGCATGTGCGGGGACCAGGCGCTGGACCGGGCGCGCGGCTGGGCGCAGCGGCCCGACGCGCTGGGGGCCTCCGCCGCAGGGGTGCTCGCCGCCCGGGGCGGGGCGCAGGACGCGCATCTGGTGCTGGGCGCCCTGCGCGAGACCGTACGGTCCGAAGGCCCGGACACCCGGCTGCTGTGGAGCCTGGTCGACGGCGCGGGCCGGCTCGGCATCGCCTGCGCGGCGCCGGTGCTGCGCCATGTGTACCGCGAGACCGCCTCCTCCCACCTCCGCGGCAGCGCGGCCCGCGCGCTGGCGGCCACCGATCCCACCTTCGGGGCCGGATTCGCGGTCGAGTGCCTGTGGGACTGCGAGGAGACAACGAGGGAAGTAGCCGCTCTGCACGCCGAGACCGGTGACATCAGGGTCGTCGACCGGCTGCGGAGGCTCGCTGCCGATCCCGCCGAGGAGGCGGAGGTGCAGACCGCTGTGCGCAGCAGGATCGGAACCGAGGGGACACCGCACTGACCCGGGGCGGTCCCGTGCGGCCGCTCCGGTCCGTCCAGCAGCACGGTCCTGGCCGCCGGCCCGGTGTCGCGCGTCGCCGGCAGCTCACCCGCGGCGCGGCGGCGCAGCTCCGCGTGCGGCGCCTGCGTCCGCTCCGCCGGATCCGGTTCGATCAGCAGCGCGCTCCCACCCGTCGGAAGCACCCTCAAGCGAACGACTCCAGAGTCACACCGGCGGCGAGGAGCTCACGGCGCACCCGAAGCGCGAGTGCCGCCGCCCCCGGGGTGTCGCCGTGCAGACAGAGCGAGCGGGCCCGTACCTGAAGCCGTTCACCGGTGATCGCTGTCACCGAACCGTCACGTGCCATGGAGAGCGCACGGGCGAGCACCGCGTCGGGATCGTGGACCACGGCGCCGGGCAGGCTGCGCGGCACCAGGGTGGACTGCGCCGTGTACGCGCGATCGGCGAAGGCCTCGGGTACCGGTGCGAGGCCGGCCGCCGCGGCGGCGGCCAGCAGCCGGGACCCGGGCAGGCCGAGCACCGGGAGCCCGCCCCCGGCAAGCCGCACACCGGCGACCACCGCGCCGGCCTGGACGTCGTCGTGGACCGTGCGGTTGTAGAGCGCGCCATGCGGTTTGACGTACGAGACCCGGGTGCCCGCAGCCCGTGCGAACACGTCCAGCGCGCCGATCTGGTAGGCGACTTCGTCCGCGAGTTCATCCGCGGGAACCTCCATCGCGCGGCGCCCGAAGCCGGCCAGATCCCGGTAGGAGACCTGGGCACCGATCACCACCCCGCGCTCGGCGCCCAGATCACAGACCCGGCGCATGGTGGACGGGTCACCCGCGTGAAATCCACAGGCGACATTGGCGCTGGTGACGACGGAGAGCAGAGCGTCGTCATCGGTCAGCGCCCAGCGGCCGAACCCTTCACCCAGGTCGGCATTGAGGTCGATCGTGGTCATGCGGCTCCCTCCAGAAGCGAAATCCTAGGCCCTGGCCGTGCTGTGCGCGGGCGCTGACCGGGCCATGGGCGGGCCGGAGCGGCCCGGTGGCCCGCGCGTCCCATCCGCGCCGTTTCGACCGGTGTCAGTGCGAGGACCTAATCTGTGCAGCGTGACTTCGCCTGCCTCGACGGAATTCGTTCCGCCCCAGCTCAGCGCGGGGCCGCGGCCCGCGCCGGGCCCGGCCGCCGACGAGGGGCTGGCGCGGCGCCTGCGCGCGCTCGCCTGCACCGCTCCGCTGCACGACCTCGACGTGCGCAAGGCCAATCTGGCGGGCGAGTACACGGTCTACGCCATGGCGGAGGTCGCGCTCGCCGCGATCGACCTGGTCACCCTCAACATGGATTTCGACACCGGCGCCGACCACGACCAGATAGTGGCCAGACTGCTGCCGCGCGTCGCCGCTCAGGCCCCGGGCCGCCCCGTGGGCGAGCACGAGCGGGTGGCCCGCTGGGTGCTGGAGAATCTGATCAACGTGGGGAGCGTGGACCGGGGTTTCCGCGCGGTCTACGGCACATTCGGCCCCGACGGCGCCTACATCCGGCGGGACTACGACTTCAAGCTGGTCGAAGAGGTGCCCGGACACGGCGGGAGCGTCTACCTGCGCACCACCGACGAAGCGGTCAACGTGCTGGTGGGCGCGCTCGACACGGACGTCACCAGTGCCCAGATCGCCGCTGAGGTGAAGCTCGAGGTGCTTATCAGCCGGGGCCGTCTCGCCGACGCGCAGCACGCTGCGGAGCAGGCCAGATACCGGACCGTGCAGTATGCGGAGACGCTGCGCAGGACCTTGGAGGCGACCCGGCGCAACGTCCGGGCCGTCGACTGGCTCGAAGCGGTGCCCGACATGATCGACGAGGCACTCGACCACGTCGCGGACCGCTACCGCCACGAGAACGCGATCCTCACCAACATCCGCAAGGCCAGGGACGAGGCCGAGGAGCCGGAGAACAGACGCCGGGCCGCCGAGCTCGTCGACATCGTCAAGGACTGCATCCGCCGCCACACCCAGCTCCAGTCCCGCCTCCTGGAGGCCGGCCCGCTGTTCCGCGCCGAGCAGGACCGGCAGGCGTTCGCGGCCCCGACGGGCAGTGCCGGTCTCGATCTGTACGGCCAGCTGGTCGCCCCCGTACTGCCGTTGCCCCTGGAGCAGGCCATCCGGGTCACCGACGCCTTCTTCGCGCGAGGCACCGGGCTCCGCACTCCCGTCTCGGTGCGGCTGGGGGACCTGGTCGACATCCTGCTCACCCCGCCCGCCGAACGTGAACACCTGGGCGCGGAGATGCCCGAGCCGGACCTCATCGCCACACCCGACGACAGCCGGTTCAGCGAGGAGCAGCTGGCGACCGCGATGGAGCTGCTGGACCTCGAGCACGACGCCCCGCGCAGGCTTTCCGGTCTCCTCGCGGACGCGCGGCGCCGCGACCCCGAACTCCCCTATCTGGTCGCCCTGCTGGCCGTCCACGCGGCCAGCCCGCCCGTCGGCACCGCCTACCGGCAGGGTGAGCGGCGCCTGCTCTTCGCTGTCGACGACGGCACTGAGCTGGAGGACCCGGAGTTCGGCGGGGCCGATCTGATCGTCGGCACCGCGCTGCTCGATGCGGCAGGGATGGCCGCCGGCCGTACGGAGGGGCTATGAGCCACAGCGAACCGACCGCGGGGAACCGACGGGAAACAACCGAGGAGCAGCAACCGTGAGCGAGACCCACGCCGAGCACCACGCGTGGAGCGATCAGGACCCGGGAGACGCACCGGAGCAGCGGAGCGCACCTGCCGCGTCCGCCGCGGTCACCCCTGCCGACGCGGCGGACGCGGCCCGGCTGGTCGCCTTCGGCCTTCAGCCCAGACTGCTGCCGGCCAGGGACGCCGAGTACACGGAGCTGCTGCGCAGATACCGGGAAGCACCCGCCTTCGCCCGGCTGGCCGACGCCGTCGCCACCGGCCTCGGCCTGGTGGTCCTGGAGGTATCCACCCGCGCGGGTATGGCAGTCACGGCGGCGGAGGACTCGGTCTTCGCGGTACGGATGGGTGACTACGCCCGGCGTGCGGCGGCCGACTCGGCCGACCGGTTCCTGCACGGTCTCGCCCATCTCGCTGTCGCCGCCATGTCGTTCCCGCGCCCCGAGGACCTGGCCGACGACGGCTACATCGGGCGTATCACCGTCAACGGCGTCGACGCATTCGTCCGTCAGGCCTGCCGCCGGCTAGAGGAACGCGCCGAGGAACAGGGCGAGAACAGCGACCCGGCCACCGAGTCTCCGGGGCTTGAAGCGGCCTGGCGGATCTACGCACGGCGCAGCTCCACCGGTGCCACCAAGGACGCCCGCAGGCTGGCGGGTTCCACCACCGGAATCGTGGCCAAGGCGATCGCCTTCCTCACCGATTCGGGCTTTCTGCAGCGCACAGGGGACGACGGCGGGGGATCCTGCAGGACCACCGCGCGCTATCAGCTTCAGGTCCGCGACATGGCGGGCAGCGCCGCGATGGCCGAACTCCTCGAACTCGGCGTCGTACCGGTGACGGACGGCACGGCCACACTGCTCCCGCCTTCCGAGGCCGACGATCTCGAACTCGCCGCCGACGCGGGTCTGCCCTTCCATACCTGATCCGCCCCCTGCCTGCCCCCGGGCCACACGGCCCGCCCGGGATTCCGCCCGGAACTTCCGAACCACGACGAGAGTCCGCCGCCATGTACGAGCTGTCCCGGGTCCGCCTCTACTCCATCGGGCCCGCAGGTGCGCGCTATGCGGACACCGTGCTCGACCTGCGAGGGGTGGGAGCACCGGTGCCCCACCCCGCCCCGGCGCAAGCGGAGTTCTTCGCGGAGGAGCCGGTCGGCCCGCCGCGCCGCCCGGCTCCGGCCGGTGTCCTCTTCCTGGAGAACGGCGGGGGCAAGTCGGTCCTGCTGAAACTGATCTTCTCGGTGATGCTCCCGGGCCACCGCAACACACTCGGCGGTGCGAGCTCCGGCGTGCTGCGTAAGTTCCTGCTCGCGGACGACTGCGGTCATGTGGCCCTCGAGTGGCAGCACACCCGCACCGGCGAACTGGTCGTCGTGGGCAAGGCCAGTGAATGGCGGGGACGGCAGGTCTCCAACGACCCGAGGAAGTTCGCCGAGGCCTGGTACTCCTTCAGGCCCGGCCCCGGCATGAGCCTCGACTCCCTCCCGGTCGCCGAATCGACCGCCGTACGCCCGCCGGTGGAAGGCGCGTCCGGGGCGCGCGGACGGCGTCGCACGATGAAGGGGTTCCGCGACGCGCTCACCGAAGCGGGCAAGACCTATCCGCATCTCGATGTCCAGTGGGAGGAGATCCACGACCGCTGGAACGAACACCTCGGCGATCTCGGTCTCGACCCCGAACTCTTCCGCTATCAGCGTGAGATGAACGCCGACGAGGGTGAGGCAGCCGGACTCTTCGCGGTCAAGAAGGACTCCGACTTCACCGATCTCCTGCTGCGGGCCGTCACCGACACCCGGGACACCGACGGCATCGCCGACCTCGTCGGCAGCTTCGGCAACAAGCTGGGACGCCGCGCCGAGCTCACCGCCGAGCGGGACTTCACCGCGGGCTCCGTCGACCTGCTGGGTCGCATCGTGGAAGCCGCCGGCACCCGCTCGCGGTCACGGGACGTCCACGCGGGAGCGGAGCGCCGTACCCGCACGCTCGCCCGCAGGCTCTCCGACCGCGCCGCCGACGAGCGCGGCAGGTCCGCCGATCTCGCCCAGCAGGTCACCGCGGCCGCACACCGGGTGACCGAGGCCGAGGACGCCCGGAGCCGCAGCTCGCTGATCGCCGCCGAACTGGCCTACCGCCACGCGTCCCTGGCGCTCACCGTCGCGGAGAGGTCCGCGGCGGCACAGCGCAAGGAACTGGCCGAAGCCCGTACCCTGCACTCCTCCTGGCAGGCCGCCGAAGCCGTACTGCGCCACCGTGCGGCAGCCGACCGCTCGGCGCGCGTCGCGGTGGCCATCCGGGAAGCCGAGCGGGACGCGGCCCCGGCGCTGGCCGCCAGGGCCACCGCCGCGGTCGAACTCGTACGCGCCCTGCACACGGCCGCCGAGGCGGGCGAACGGGTGGCCGACGACGAGGAAGCGCGCTCGGCCACCCTCCAGACAGCGGGCGAGGCCGCGCACCGGGACGCCACGGCGGCGGCGACCGAGGCGCAGCGCGCCCGCAGCGAGGCCGGACATCTGCGTCAGCGCCTCGGCGAGGTCGAGCAGGAGACCGCCGAAGCGGTCCGCGCCGGATGGCTCGACGACACCGCACCCGACGCGGACCCGGCCAGAGCGGCGATGGCGGCAAGCGAGGCGGAGAAGACGGCGGTCACCGCCTGGGACACCGCTCGCGAAGCAGCCCGTACGACGACGGACCACGCCAGAGCGGCGGCGGCGGCCGAGAGCCGCGCCGAACTCGCAGCGGCCCGCGCGGCGGACGCGGCCCGCGCCGCGGAGAACGCCTACGACGCGCAGTTGCGCAGCGCGCAGTCCATCGCCGCCGAGAACCGGCTCGCCGAGCTGTTGAGTCTCCCGCCCGCGATCACCGCCGCGCTGCCGCAGCCCCGCAGCGGCGCGAGCACACCGGGGGGCCCGCAGCACGAAGAGGACTCCGCTGCGCCGGAGCCGGCCGAGCGCACCGGCATCCCCCGCACCGTCACCGCGGTCCCGCTCACCGCGGACGAACTCGACCGCAACGCCGAGGAACTGCAGACCCTGCTCGACCGCGGGGTCTCATCGGCGGAACGCCAGCTCTTCGAGCTGCGCACCGCCGCCGCTGACGACTCCCGCATCCTCGGTGCGCTCGGCGACGGCGGGCTGCTGCCCCCGGGGCCCGATGTCCTCGCCACCGTCGAGTTCCTCGGCGAACACGGCATCCCGGCTCTGCCCGGCTGGCGCTACCTGGCCCAGGCAGTCGCCCCGGCCGACCACGCCTCCGTACTGGCCGCCCGCCCCGAACTGGTCGACGGTGTGGTCATCACGGACCCGGCCGCCCACGCCAGAGCCCGTGAAGTGCTCACCGGCGCCGCCCTGCTGCCGCGTTCCGCGGTGGCCGTCGGCACCACGGCGGCACTCCTCGCACCGGTGCCAGGACCGGGCCCCGCGGGCGGCGGGGGCGACGTCTTCCTGGTCCCTCCGAACCCGGCCATGCACGACGAGTACGCCGCGGACGAGGAGCGCCGGACGCTGCGCTCGAGGGCGGCCGACCGGGACGAGGAGATCCGCGGACTCGCCGCCCGGCTCGGCGGCGACCGGACGCTCGCCGCCCGCCTCGGCTCCTGGCGCGAGGACTGCCCGCCCGGCACGCTCGACGAGCTCGCCGCGGCGGCCGGTCGTGCCAAGGAGGCCGCGGCGGCCGCCGAAGCCGCACTCGAAGAGGCGAGGGCGGTCCGGACCGAAGCCGAGGAGACGGCGGCCGAAGCGGCCCGGATCAGGGACGAACGGCAGGACGCCGCCCAGCGGGCCCGCCGGGTGGCCGACGCGCTCGCCGGACTCGCCTTCCGGCTCCGTGAACGCACGGGCTGGCAGGCCAACCTGCGTGAACTCACCGACGAGGCCGCCGAGTCCGAGGCCAGGGCCGCCTCATTCCTGGAACGGGCCAGATCCGCCGACGAGGACCGCAGGGCCGCCCAGCGGGCCGCCGACGACGCCCACCGCACCGCCAGGGCACTGCGCGCCGAGCGCGCCGAGATCGCGGGTGTGCCGGAAGACCTTCCCGAGCCCGGAGCGGCGGCGCCGCGGCATGCGCTGCCGGCGCTCCGGGAGGCATACCGCGCTGCCTCCCAGCTCTACGAAAAGGTGGGCGTGGGAGCCGACCTGCGTGCCGAACAGGCCAGGGCCGAGAGCGACGAGAGCGCCGCGCGCACCGAGCTCGACCGGCTGAGCAACAAGGTCCGCACTCGCGCCGCACAGCTCCTCGAATCGACCGACGGTGCCGACGGCCCGTCCCGGCAGGCGGCCGTAACCCGCGCCGAAGCCCTGGTGCAGATGCTGGAGACGCGGGCATCGGCAGCCAGCGAACAGCTCGGCCGGCTGCGCGGCGAGGCCGAGCGTCTGGCTCCCGCCGACGGTGCGGATGCCCACACCGAGCTCCCGGCGGATCTGGTACCGGCCGATGTGGAGTCCGCGCAGACGCTGCTGCGCGGGGCCACCGCCGAACTCGCCGCCCTGACCGGGATGCTGGAGTCAGCCCGCTCCGCCCACGCGGAGCTGCTGCACTCCCACCGGAGGTCGCAGGATGCGGCGGGCGGCTTCGACGAAGCAGCGGCGCTGCTGCGTGATCTGCTCCGTGATCCGCACCAGGACGACGAGAGGGCGGACGGCGAGTCCCCCGAGCCGTACCCCGGCAGCCTCGAGGAGGCCCGGAGCTCCGCGGCGGACGCCCGCCGTTCGCTGCGGAGCTGTGCGAGCGATCTCTCCGGCGCCGAGGCCGCGGTGCGCGAGGCGAGCGACATCCTCGTCCGGCACGCCAACGCCACCCGCTTCGAGCAGGTACGCACCCCGGCCCGGCAGCAGATCCGTGAACTGCCCGCGTCCGCGCTGCCCGAGCACGCGGCGCAATGGGCGGCGGCCTTCGCTCCACGGCTTCGGGTACTCACCGACGAGCTGGATCAACTCGAGCGCAACCGTGACTCGATCGTCGACCGGCTGCGCGGGCTCGTGGAGTCCGCCCTCACCACGCTCCGTTCGGCGCAGCGCCTCTCCCAGCTGCCCGAGGGCCTCGGCGAGTGGTCCGGACAGGAGTTCCTGCGGATCCGGTTCGACGAGCCGGACCAGGCCACCCTCGACGAACGGCTCGGCGAGGTCATCGACGAGGCGACGAGGGCCGCACTGAAGAAGAACTCCGATCTGCGCAGGGACGGTATGTCACTGCTGCTGAGGGGGGTCCATGCGGCTCTGGAACCCAGGGGAGTGGCCGTCGAGATCCTCAAACCGGACGCGGTGCTCCGCGCGGAGCGGGTCCCGGTGGGGCAGATGGGCGACGTCTTCTCCGGGGGACAGCTGCTCACCGCCGCCATCGCCCTCTACTGCACCATGGCGGCCCTGCGCAGCAACGACCGGGGCCGTGACAAGCACCGCCATGCCGGGACCCTCTTCCTGGACAACCCCATCGGCCGGGCCAACGCCACGTATCTGCTGGAGCTGCAGCGCGCGGTCTCGGATGCGCTCGGTGTGCAGCTGCTCTATACGACGGGACTCTTCGACACCACGGCCCTCGCCGAGTTCCCGCTGGTCATCAGGTTGCGCAACGACGCCGACCTCAGGGCGGGCCTGAAGTACATCAGTGTCGAGGAACACTTGCGACCGGGGCTGCCGCAGCAGGATCCGGAGGGGGAGACGGTGCACGGCGAGATCAGCGCCACCCGGATGTACCGGAGGGCAGCGGCGGAGTGAACGGGGCGGCACACCGTCAGGTCCTGTGATCCGCGAGACGTGCGGTGGACGCCGGTGGTCCGGGCGGCACACCGTCAGGTCCTGTGATCCGCGAGGCGCGCGGTCAGGGCTGGGGCGAGAGCCTGCTCGAGCGGCCGTGCCGGATCCGCTCCGCGTCGCGCTGCTGACGGCGCGCGTCACGCCGGGCACTGCGGCGCTCCCTGCGCAGCCGGCGCGCCGTGCTGCTCGGGACCGAGGTGACTCCATGGCGCTGGTTCCACACCTGCCGAGTGATCCAGACGTCCAGCACGGCCCAGGTCGCGAGGACCGTACTGGCCACGCTGCTGAGCACCATGGGGAAGGCGAGCCAGGAGCCCGCGAGCGTGGACAGGAAGGCCGTCATGGCCTGGATCAGCGTAAGGGCCACTATCAGCACGGCGCGCACCGCGCTGCTGCGCACGGGATCAGGCATTCGCCGCCGCACAGCCGGCTCTTCGACCCACAGGGTCCGTGCGGCGATGCTGCCCTCTTCGATGGTCATGCGCTGTTCACCCTCGACCTTCATACCTCGGCGCCGTCCGGTTCAGTAACGGATGCCCGGCTTGATCCGGTTCAAGCCTCAGCCGTGTGGCACACACGACTCGTACACGCTCTGTACGAGAGGACGAACAACTTCCGCCGAAGATTCCCGCTGTGCATGGAATTCCAGCCAACCGCGGCCGTACGGAAAGTGCCGTCCTGCCAGGGTTCTTACCCCGTACCAAGGGTGAAGATCTCCAGGGATAGCAGGACAAGAGGTGATCAACTCCCTGAGGGGAGGCCGAAAATAGTCCGGACGTCCCTTCGAGTTGCCTGTGCGGCAGTAGTAGGCTCACGCCGTTTGTTGACGGAACACCACCCCCGCCGGGCGGGGTTGAGCTGGGGGAGGCCATGCGCTTTCGCGGGAAGTCCATCCGCAGGAAGATCGTGGCGCTGTTGCTGGTCCCACTTGTCGCATTGACGGTGATCTGGTCCTACGCCGTCTACCTCACGGGCCGCGACGCCCTGCAGCTCATGCACGCGGGCACGGTCATCAAGAAGGTGGGCTACCCGCTGTCCGACTCCCTGCGGGAGGTCCAGAAGGAGCGGTCCCTGACCCTCCGCTATCTCGTGGACCCCGGCGCATCGGACGTCCTCACCCAACTGCGGGCCCAGCGCACCGGAACCGATGCCGTGGTCGCCAGACTGCGCCACAACGCGGCACAGGACGACGCCCGTTCGGCGCTGGGTCCGGGCGCGGAGCGGCGTCTGCAGGCCGTCCTCGACGGATTCGCCGGGCTGGGATCGCTGCGCCGCAACGCAGGTGACCACGAGGAGACCCGCCGCGAGGCCTACGACCAGTACAACCGGCTGGGCGACCGGATACTCGACTTCCTCGTCGATCTGCCCACACTGCAGAACTCGGGCCTCGACAAGGAGGGGAAGGCCCTCGTCGGTGTCAGCCGGGCCGGCGAAACACTCTCCCGTGAGGACGCGCTGCTCGGATCGGCCCTCACCGCGGGCCGGCTCGACCCCCGGGACAGGCGCGACATCTCGGACCTCGTCACCGCCCGCAAGGTCTACTACACCGACAGCCTGCCGGCGCTGCCCCGACAGGACCGGGACGCGTTCACCGGCTACTGGAGCGGTCCCGCCACCATTCCGGTGCGCACCGAGGAGGACACCGCGATCTCCGGGAACCCGGGGAGCACCACCATTTCCGGTTCGGCCTCGCGCTGGACCACGGATGCGGCCCGGACCCTCGAGCACCTCGCCGTGATGGAGACGGACGCCCGTGACGGGTTCCGGGACCGGGTGAGGCCCGCCGCGATCAAGGTGTTGGCCAAGGACGGCATCGCCGCGCTGCTCGGTGTGGGCGGACTGATGGTGTCGTTGGTGGTGTCCGTCCGGATCGGCCGCGAGCTGGCCCGCGACCTCAGCCGGCTCCGCAAGGAGGCGCATGAGGCCTCCGGGGTGCGGCTGCCGAGCGTCATGCGCCGTCTTGCGGCCGGTGAGCAGGTCGACGTGGAGACCGAGGCCCCGCGTCTGGAGTACGAGAGGGACGAGGTCGGTCAGGTCAGCCAGGCGCTCAACACCCTTCAGCGTGCCGCGGTGGAAGCGGCCGTGCGCCAGGCCGATCTGCGGCGAGGCGTCTCCGACGTGTTCGTGAACCTCGCCCGGCGCAATCAGGTTCTGCTGCACCGGCAGCTGACTCTGCTGGACACCATGGAGCGGCGGACCGAGGACACCGAGGAACTCGCGGACCTCTTCCGTCTGGACCACCTCACGACCCGTATGCGCCGGCACGCCGAGGGCCTGGTGATCCTCTCCGGAGCCGCCCCGTCCCGGCAGTGGCGCAAGCCGGTCCAGCTGATGGACGTCGTACGGGCGGCGGTTGCCGAGGTGGAGGACTACGAGCGCATCGAGGTCCGCCGGCTGCCGAGGATCGGTGTCAAGGGCCCGGCGGTCGCGGACCTCACCCACCTCATCGCCGAACTCCTGGAGAACGCGACGGTGTTCTCACCCCCGCACACCGCCGTACAGGTACACGGTGAGCGGGTAGCCAACGGCTTCACCGTGGAGATCCACGACCGCGGCCTCGGTATCGCACCCGATGCGCTCCTCGACGCCAATCTCCGTCTCGCCGAGACCCCCGAGTTCGAACTGTCGGACACCGACCGGCTCGGTCTGTTCGTGGTCAGCAGGCTCGCCCAACGGCAGAACGTCCGGGTCTCGCTGCAGCCTTCGCCCTACGGCGGAACCACCGCCGTGATCTTCATCCCGGTGGCGCTGCTCACCGACGCACCCGACACCGAGGCTTCCGACACCAACGGTGCCGGCTTCCGCCTCGACCGGCCCGGCGGTGGCGGCAAGCGCCAGAAGCCGGGTCCGCGCTCGGCACTGTCACCGGTCCCGGCCGCCGGCCGCTCGCCCGCGACCGTCCTCGACGGCCCGGTCGAGCTCGAACCGCCGGTGGACGAGACTGTCTTCGACGCGACGGCGGATCTCGGCGACGAGGACAGCTCTCCGGGCGGGATCTTCCGCAACCGCGCGGTCGCGGTGACGCGCGACCAGCACCAGCAGACACCCGACGAGGGAGCGCCGAGAAGCGGACCGGTACGGTCCACGGGCCCGGTCGGTCTGCCGCGACGACGCAGAACACCCACCCTCGTCTCTGACCACGGCCGCCGGGTCGACACCCCCGTCCCTCTGCCGTCGCAGGACAAGCCCGCCGGCGGAGGCACCGACGGGCTGCCCCGAAGAGTGCGCCAGGCGAATCTCGCCCCGCAGCTCAGGGGAGCGCCCGCGCTCGCGGCCGAACCGCGGGCCGTGGAGAAGGACGACGAGCGGGACGCCGAAGAAGTACGCAGTCGGATGGCTTCGCTTCAGCGCGGCTGGCAGCGGGGGCGCCGGGACAACTCGGCGGAGCAGCCGGCCGGATCATCCGCAGCCGTCGGCACCGGACCGGACGGCACAACGCCAGGAACAACATCGGAGGAGACCGGTCGATGACCGCACCGAAGTCCGCAGTACACAACGCCGCAGGAGGGCCCGGCGAGCTCAACTGGCTTCTGGACGAGCTGGTCGAACGGGTCGGCAGCATCCGCAAGGCGCTGGTGCTCTCCGGTGACGGCCTCGCCACCGGCACTTCCAAGGACCTGACCCGTGAGGACGGTGAGCATCTCGCCGCCGTCGCCTCCGGGTTCCACAGTCTGGCCAAGGGCGTCGGCCGCCACTTCGACGCGGGGCGCGTCCGCCAGACCGTCGTGGAGCTCGACGAGGCCTTCCTCTTCATCACGGCCGCGGGCGACGGCAGCTGTCTCGCCGTGCTGTCCGACGCCGACTCCGACGTGGGCCTGGTCGCCTACGAGATGACGCTGATGGTCAAGCGGGTCGGAGCCCACCTCGCGACCGCGCCGCGGACCGGGCTCACCGCGGGAGGGTGAGGGGGGCACGATGAGTGACGGGGGACGACCACCGGCCCACCACTGGTTCGACGACGACGCAGGACCTGTGGTGCGGCCGTACGCAATGACACGTGGCCGCACCGGGGCCACGGGAGACCACAGGCTCGACCTGATCGCGCTCGTCGTCCCCGAACCGGCGGCGGAGGACCCGGGAAGGGACCAGACCCTCGCGCCCGAGCACGTCGAGATCGTGGAGCGGTGCAGTACCTCTCCGCAGTCGATCGCCGAACTGGCGACCGGCCTCGACCTGCCCGTGGGTGTGGTGCGTGTGCTCGTCGGCGACCTGGTCGACGACGAACTTGTCCATGTGACCCAGCCCGTACCGCCGGCCGAGCTGCCGGACGTCAGTATTCTTCGTGAGGTAATCAATGGCCTTCGGGCGCTCTAGCCGCAAGAAGCAGCTCGTCGAGCCGGTGACCCTGAAGATCCTGGTCGCCGGGGGGTTCGGAGTCGGCAAGACCACCCTGGTGGGCGCGGTCAGCGAGATCAGACCGCTGCGCACCGAGGAGACCCTGAGCGAGGCGGGCAGGCCGGTGGATTCGGTCGACGGGGTGGAGCAGAAGACCACCACCACCGTCGCCATGGACTTCGGACGGATCACCCTCCGCGAGGATCTGGTCCTCTATCTCTTCGGCACACCGGGGCAGGACCGGTTCTGGTTCCTGTGGGACGAACTCGCGCTCGGAGCTCTGGGGGCCGTCGTCCTGGTGGACACCCGCCGGCTCGAGGACTGCTTCGCCGCCATCGACTACTTCGAACGCCGCTCCATCGCGTTCACCGTCGCGGTCAACAACTTCGACGGGGCGGACCGTTATCCGATGGAGACGGTGCGTTCGGCGCTCGACCTCGACCCCGATGTGCCCCTGCTGATGTGTGACGCGCGCGACCGCGAGTCCGTCAAGAACGTCCTGGTCGCGGTCGTCGAACACGCCATGGTCCTCGCGGACCGGGTCCGCGAGCACGCCGTCACCTGAGGCGGCCCGGCGGGGCGGGGCGTCCCGGAGCGGCGCATCGGCCGACGGGCCACTGGGCACCGCTACGGGTGCACGGCCCGCACCCCCGCCGACAGGGGTGCGGGCCGCGTCCGCGGGCCGTACGCGGCTATCCCCGTGAGTCCTCGTCGAGCCATCCGAACGAACGCTCCACCGCCTTGCGCCAGTTCGCGTACTCACGGTCCCGGGCGGCGTCCTCCATCCGCGGGGTCCACTCCACATCCCGCTGCCAGTGGGCCTTGAGTTCATCGAGGCCGGACCAGACGCCGGTGGCGAGACCGGCCGCGTAGGCGGCACCCAGACAGGTCGTCTCCGACACCTTCGGCCGGATCACCGGAACGCCCAGCACATCGGCCTGATGCTGCATCAGCAGATTGTTCCCGGTCATGCCGCCGTCGACCTTGAGCGACCTGATCCGCACGCCGGAGTCCTGATACATCGCGTCGACGACTTCACGGGTCTGCCAACTGGTCGCCTCCAGCACCGCACGGGCCAGATGTCCCTTGGTCACATAGCGGGTCAGCCCGGTGATGACCCCACGGGCGTCCGAGCGCCAGTACGGCGCGAAGAGTCCGGAGAAGGCGGGCACGATGTACGCCCCTCCGTTGTCGTCGACGCTTGCGGCGAGGGCCTCGATCTCGTCGGCGCTGCGGATGATGCCCAGCTGATCCCTGAACCACTGGACCAGCGCGCCGGTGATCGCGATCGAGCCCTCCAGGCAGTAGACCGGGCGGTCGCTGCCGATCCGGTAACCGAGGGTGGTGATCAGCCCGTTCTTCGACGCCACCGGGGTGTCACCGGTGTTGAGCAGCAGGAAACTTCCGGTTCCGTACGTGTTCTTTGCCGTACCGGTGTCGTAGCAGGCCTGACCGAAGAGGGCGGACTGCTGGTCCCCCAGGGCCGAGGCGACGGGCACGCCCGCCAGCGCGCCGACGGCCGTCCCGTACACCTCCGCCGACGAACGGATCTCCGGCAGTACCGCCTCGGGGACCCGCATCGCGGCCAGGATCGACGGGTCCCACTGGAGCGTGGAGAGGTTCATCAGCATCGTGCGTGACGCGTTGGTGACATCGGTGACGTGTACACCGCCGTCCGTGCCGCCGGTGAGGTTCCAGATCAGCCAGGAGTCGATGGTGCCGAAGGCGATCTCTCCGTGTTCGGCGCGGTTGCGCAGGCCCGGCACATGGTCGAGCAGCCAGGCCGCCTTGGGCCCGGAGAAGTAGCTGGCCAGCGGTAGCCCGGTCGCCTCACGGAACCGGTCCTGACCGTCCGTCGCGCCGAGGTCGTTGCACAACGCGGAGGTGCGGGTGTCCTGCCAGACGATCGCGTTGTGCACCGGCTTGCCGGTCGCCCTGTCCCACAGGACCGTCGTCTCACGCTGGTTGGTGATGCCGAGCGCGCTGAGCTGGTCCGCCCGCAGCCCCGCCCTGGCCAGCGCCCCGGCCACCACGGCCTGGACCTTCGACCAGATCTCGGACGCGTCGTGCTCCACCCAGCCGGGACGGGGGAAGATCTGGCGGTGTTCGCGCTGGTCGGCTGCGACGATCGCACCGTCGTGATCGAAGATGATGCAGCGGCTCGATGTGGTGCCCTGATCGATCGCTGCGACGAACTTGTCCGTCATGGCTACCCCTTGGTGAGAAGGCTGCGTTCGCAATCAGGTACGCGACTCGTCACCGGACAACGCGAAGTGTTCACCGTAGGTGATGGAGCGTCAAGGGTCCGGGCCGCAACCATCGGCCGTGCCGATTCCGGGACACACCATCGGCCGTGCCGCTTCCCGGCGGCGGGCAGCGGCACACCGGGCGGAACTCCGCACCGACACCCCAGCAGTCAGGCCCGCGGTCAGCTGTTGTCGGCGAGCCACTTGGCGGCGGTCTCAGCCAGTTCGTGGTCGCGGCCCGCCAGCATCATCCGGATCATCTGTGCGTCTCCGCGAAGGGACCAGGCGGGGTGGCCGAAGGATGCGGGGTTGTTCCCCTCGATGAGGAAATGCGCGGGCCAGGCGGTTCCGTAGCCGATCAGCGGCAGCGCCAGGGCATACCGTTTGCGGCCACGCGCCAGGCCGTAGGCGGTCATCGCGAGCCCGGTGAGCGTGCCGGTCAGATGAACCCAGCGGGTGGCAGCCCTTGAGTGCATCGCGACGTAGTAGGGCCAGAATTCCTCGTACGAGTCAAAAGTCTGCTCTGCCATGAGGAAAAAGGTATCCGCCCCCGGCAGAACCGGATACGGCCGGTCCGCGTCCGGTAGGGAGTGGGGGGTGCCCGGGGCTCACGGGGGTGGTCCCGGGTACCCCCTCACGGTCTGGCAGCCGGGGCGCGGTCAGCGGTGGCCGGCCACCGACCGCCATGCGACGGGGAAGTCGAAGTAGCGGTCCGGGAAGGTCTCCGGCTGGTAGGTGAAGTGCCACCACTCCTCGGGGAGGTTGACGAAGCCGACCGCGGTGAGGGCGTCGCGCAGCAGATCCCGGTTGGTCCGCTGAACGCCCGTGATCCGGGGATCGTCGGTGTGGGCGAGTGTGTCGAAGCAGTCGAAACCGGTGCCCATGTCGATGGAGTTGTCGGGGAAACGCTGCGCCTGTGGTGCGTAGCAGGGGACCAGCCGCTGGCCGGGCCGGTACGGCCGGGTGGGTACGGCAGGCAGCCTCACCAGGGTGAGGTCCATGGTGCTGCCCCTGCTGTGTCCTGACTTCTCCGCGATGTAGCCGTCCGCGAACAACCGGGACTTGTTGACCAGCGGATAGAACTCGGCCTTCATCTTCTCGTCGTCCAGGTCCTTGGCCCAGCGCACGAAGTGATCGACGGCGCGCTGCGGCCGATAGCAGTCATAGACCTTGAGGGAGTAGCCCTGGCGCAGCAGCTTCGTCTGGGCCCGGTGCAGGGCCTGCGCTGCGGGCCGGGTGAGGATGCACAGCGGCTGGTCGTAGCCGTCGACCGGCTCGCCCATGAAGTTGTGCTCGTGGGGGTAGCGCATCTCCTGGATGATCGTGGGATCGACTGCGCGCAGTGCGACGAATTCTTTGGGGGCCCCGGGCGCCGCCCCTGCCGCGGGGGAGACGGCTGTCCAGGCCACCAGTGCGGCGACCGTGGTCACCAGGGACCGCGCAACAGATGTAAGTCGTGTCATGGACACTTCCTTTATCAGGTGAACGGGCCGCGGGCCACCGGGCGAACCGTCCGCAGCGCCACCGTGATCGGCTACAGTCCGCGCCCATGGACGAACCCGTCAAGGATTCCCACTGTTCGAGTTGCGGCACAGCCCTCGCCGCGCCCGCCACCGCCGGCCGGCCCCGCACCTGCCCCGCCTGCGGAACCACCGCGTACCGCAATCCGCTTCCCGTCGCCGTCGCGCTGCTGCCGGTGACCGACACCCAGGGCACAGGACTTGTCGTCATCACGCGGACCATCGAGCCGCGGAGTGGCGGAATCGCGCTGCCCGGGGGGTTCATCGACGAGGCGGAGGACTGGCATCACGCGGTGGTCAGGGAACTGGGGGAGGAAACCGGGATCACGGCCGCACCGCACGAGGTGCGGCTGGCCGATGCCCTGAGCTCGCCGGACGGTCATCTGCTGATCTTCGGACTGCTCCCCGAACGCGCGGCGTCCACGCTGCCCGCCTCGGTGCCCACCGACGAGACGGAAGGCTGGCACATCCTGCGCGCCGCGACCGAACTGGCCTTCCCGCTGCACACCGAGGCCGTACGGGGCTGGTTCACCGGCCGCTATCGCTGAGGCCGCGCACCCGCACCGGGTACCCGGCCTCCACGGCCCCGTGCTCGACGACCCGCTCCACCACCACCCGACCGGAGTCCAGGGTGGTGGTGTAGTGCTCGATCTCCGGCATCTGCCACCCGTCGCCGGTATCGCGGACCACTACTCCGGCCCCGTCATGCCCGCTGGCTGGTGCCCACACCTCGAGTTCCAGCCCGCCGTCCTCCCCGCACACCGGTATCACCGAACCGGCGCGGGCCAGGACAGGCACCCGCGACAGCGGCGCGTCGATCATCGCCAGGCCCGGACCCTCGTAGGCGGTTCCGGTCGCCGTGTCGTACCAGCGCCCGCGAGGCAGGCGTACGGCCCGCCGGACCGCCCCCTCCTCCAGCACCGGCGCCACCAGCAGGGCCCCGCCCAGCAGAAAGGCGTCCTCGCAGTCGCGCAGCGCGCGGTCCCCCGAGGCCCCCCACCACAGCGGCCGCACATAGGGTGCCCCGGTCAGCCGGGACAGATGGGCCAGAGTCATGAAGTAGGGAAGCAGCCGCTCCCGGCCTGCCAGCGCGGTCCGCGCGTGCTCCAGCGTTCCGGGCCCGCACCCCCAGGACACGCCGGCCCCGTCGCACAGGGACGCCCCGGTGCGCAGCAGCGGCAGGAAGCAGGCCAGCTGGAGCCGGCGCAGAGACAGCTCGGCCGAACCGCTGTCGTCGGGACCACCCGCGTCCGTTCCCGAACAGGGCACCCCGCAGAGCCCGAGGCTCAGCACCATCGACAGCGAGGCGCGCAGCCCCGGCCAGCCGCGGAGCCCCGCGGACCAGGCGCCGCCGTAGCGCTGCATCCCGGCCCAGCCGGAACGGGAGACGACAAAGGGACGCTCTTCGGGGCGCAGTTCCAGCAGGCCGCGGTAGGCGGCCTGCGCCATCGTCAGGCCGTAGATGTTGTGGGCTTCCCTGTGGTCACCACCGCGGCCCTCCAACGCGTGACCCGACGAGAGCGGCAGGGTGGGATCACCGAACGGGACGAGCGAGGCCGGCTCGTCCATGGTGTGCCACACACCGGAGAAGCCCTGGCCGAGCCGTTCCTCGTTCAGCCCGCCCCACCACGCACGGGCGCGCGGCGCGGTGAAATCGGGATAGACGCAGGCACCGGGCCGGGCCACACCGCGCACCGGTTCGCCGTCGGCGTCCCGCACGAAGACGCCGGCGGCCAGCCCGCTGTCGTACACGGGATGGCCCGGCTCGGCAGGCACCGCCGGGGCGACGACGGAGACCAGCCGTATCCCTTCGGCCCGCAGATCCCTGGCGAGAGCGGGCAGATCGGGGAGGCGCTCGCCGTCGAGAGGGCCGGCGCGGCGCCGGGTGTGCGGGCCGGCGGCCAGATGGACCGCCGAAAGCGGCAGCCGCCGATCACGGAGCCCGGCGACCAGCTCGCGGATCCCCTGCCCGGCCGCGACCTGCTCGCCCCCGGACCCGCTGCCGTGACCCGCCCAGACATGCTGACGCCCTAGCGCCCAGTACGGCGGAAGCGCGGGCCGGCCGGTGAGGGCCGTCCAGCCGCGCAGTACCCGGGCCGGCGTACCGGCGACGACCCAGCAGCGCAGCGGACCGCCCTCCATGCGCAGCTCGCCGGTTCCGGGCCTGTCGTGCCCTGAGCCGGCGCCCTCCGAGCCCTCCGCGATGATCAGCCGGCCGTCCCAGGTGTTGTCGTGGAAGGTGAGATGAGTGCCTGCGTCGGCCACCACCAGCTGCACGGGCATGGTGATCCGCGAGGCCCCTTCGCCCGAAGCATCCATCGGAGCCGCGTTCCACAGCCGGTAGCTGCCGTCCCGCAACCGCGGTCCGGAAGCCGGCCCACCGAGTCCGAAGAAGCGCGCGTCGGCGGGGACCTGCGACCGCAGCACCCAGCGCGCGGTCCCGCCCGTGACCGGTTCCCACCAGCGTGGCGGGAGGTCCTTGCGGATCCTGACCCCGCCCGGCGTCCGGATCTCGACCTCACCGTGCCGGGACACCGCGACCGTCACGCGCTCCGAGACCACCCGCCAGCCACCGTCCTTGTCGGGCTCGAGAACGGCGCGCGGATCGGGCTCCGGGCAGCCGTCCGCCAATGCGTACGAGGGTGTCGGCCCGGCGCCGTCCCACCCCCAGAAGACCGCACCGCCCACCGCCACCCTGACCAGCAGCTCGGAACGCGCGAACCGGATGACCCCGCCGCCGGGACGGTGCTCCACGCCCGTCACGACACCGGGCACCCGAGCCCGTTCGGCCCCGCGCTCCGCCAGCGCACCGGCATCCGTGCGCGCTCTGCGCCAGGCCGAGCGCAGCGCGTGCCGCCCCTGAGCCGTACCGACCGCTTTCGCCGAGCGAACCAGGTCACGAGCGTCCATGGTGGTCAGACTGTCATCCGGAGGCAGCGGAGCGGAGGCCGTTCAGCTGCCGTTCACCTGCGTTCCGGCCACATGTTCACCCGGCGGACCATGGAGGTCCCGCTCTGGTGCACAAAACGATCACATGGCATCGTGCCTGTCAGCCGCCTCACGCGCACACCCCGCACGTGCGCGCGACACACGCACACCACGCGTACAGCCCGGGAGCCGCCCCATGAACCCATCGAACGCCGCACCGCTCTGGCAGCCGAGCCGCCAGCGCATCGACAGCGCCAGGATCACCCGCTTCCAGGCGTGGGCGGCCGAGCGCTACGGCGCTCCCGCCGACGGCGGTTACGCCGCGCTGCACCGCTGGTCGGTCGATGAGCTCGACTCCTTCTGGAAGGCGGTCGCCGACTGGTTCGACGTACGCTTCTCGGCCCCGTACGAGACCGTCATCGCCGACCGGTCCATGCCGGGGGCGCGGTGGTTTCCCGGTGCCACGCTCAACTACGCGGAACACGCACTGCGCGCCGCGGAAGACCCGGACCGTGCGAGCGGGCCCGCTCTGCTGCACGTGGACGAGACCCATGACCCGCAGCCGGTCAGCTGGTCCGAACTGCGCCGCCAGGTCGGAGCACTCGCGGCCCGGCTCCGGGAGCTGGGCGTACGCCCGGGGGACCGGGTCAGCGGATATCTTCCGAACGTCCCGCAGGCGGTCACCGCGCTGCTCGCCACAGCGGCCGTAGGCGGAGTCTGGACCTCCTGCGCCCCCGATTTCGGTGCCCGCAGCGTTCTCGACCGTTTCCAGCAGGTCGAGCCGGTCATCCTGTTCGCGGCCGACGGCTACCGGTACGGCGGCAAGTCCCACGACCGCACCGGGACCGTCGCGGAACTCCGCCGCGAACTGCCCACAGTGCGCGCTGTGGTCCATGTCCCGCTGCTCGGCACACCAACTCCCGAAGGCGCCCTCGACTGGTCCGCCGTCACATCGGGAAGCACCGAACCGGTCTTCGAGCAGGTCCCGTTCGACCACCCTCTGTGGGTGCTGTACTCCTCCGGCACCACCGGCCTGCCGAAAGCCATCGTGCAGTCCCAGGGCGGCATCCTGGTCGAGCACCTCAAGCAGCTCGGTCTGCACTGCGACCTGGGGCCGGGCGACCGCTTCTTCTGGTACACCTCCACCGGCTGGATGATGTGGAACTTCCTCGTCTCCGGCCTGCTCACCGGCACCACGATCGTCCTGTACGACGGCAGCCCGGGTTTCCCGGACACCGGAGCACAGTGGCGGATCGCCGAACGCACCGGCGCCACACTGTTCGGCACATCGGCCGCCTTCGTCATGGCCTGCCGCAAGGCCGATCTGCACCCGGCCCGCGATTACGACCTGTCCAAGGTCACCTGCATCGCGACGACCGGTTCCCCGCTGCCGCCCGACGGCTTCCGCTGGCTGCACGAAGCGGCCGGCGAAGATGTCTGGATCGCCTCGGTCAGCGGCGGTACGGACGTCTGCAGCTGCTTCGCCGGTGCGGTGCCCACGCTGCCGGTCCATATCGGTGAACTCCAGGCTCCCTGCCTCGGCACGGACCTCCAGGCCTGGGACCCACAGGGTGAACCGCTCGTCGGTGAGGTCGGAGAACTGGTCGTCACCAACCCGATGCCCTCCATGCCGATCCGCTTCTGGAACGACCCTGACGGCAGCCGCTACCACGACAGTTACTTCGACACCTATCCCGGAGTCTGGCGCCACGGGGACTGGATCACCCTCACCGACCACGGCTCCGTGATCATCCATGGCCGCTCGGACTCCACGCTCAACCGGCAGGGCGTTCGCATGGGTTCCGCCGATATCTACGAGGCGGTCGAGCGGCTGCCCGAGATCAGGGAGTCCCTGGTCATCGGCGTCGAAGAGCCTGAGGGCGGCTACTGGATGCCGCTCTTCGTCCATCTCGCCCAGGGGGCTGTGCTGGACGACACCCTGCGCAAGCGCATCAAGGAGACGATCCGCGAACAGCTCTCCCCGCGCCATGTGCCCGACGACATCATCGAAGTCCCCGCGGTCCCGCACACCCTCACCGGCAAGCGCATCGAAGTCCCCGTGAAACGCCTGCTCCAGGGCGCGGCACTCGACAAGGCGGTCAACCCCGGCTCGGTCGACGATCTCGGGCTGCTGACCTTCTACGAGGAGCTCGCCCGCACCCGGCGGTGAGCTCCTCCGCCCCTACCCCCCGTACATGGCCTCGGACTCGCCCAGCACCTGAGCGAAGTCCGATGCCAGTACCGCGGCGCCGGCCGGCTCGAGTCCGGCTGTGGTGATCCGCACCGCCGGCGGCGTGGCGATCCGGAACCTGGCCCCCGCGGCGATCCACCACCCCCGGGAACGCAGGCCGTTGACCACGGCCGACTCGTCGCGGACCGGCACCCAGACATTGAGCCCACTCGCTCCGTGCCCGGTGATCCCATGTCGTCCGAGCTGCGCGATCAGCTCCTGCCGGCGTTCCCGGTAGGTCTGTTGGGCCTGGCTGACCAGTGCGCGGACCGCATCGTCCGACATCGCCACGGCGACCGTCTCCTGGAGGAGATGACTGACCCACCCGGACGTCAGCAGCATCCGGCCGTCGTGCCGGGCCAGCGTGGTCGGATCGCACGAGAGCGCGGCCCAGCGCAGGTCGATGCCGAGGTGCTTCGACACGGTCCGCACCTGCGCCCACCGGGGCAGTCCGCCCGCCGCCAGCGAATGGGCGGGCGCGCCCGCGATATCCGCATTGTGGTCGTCCTCCACCACCAGGACATCGGGGAAGCCCGCCAGCACTGCCATCAGATCCTCGCGGCGCGCCGCTGAGAAGCATCCGCCGCGCGGGCTCTGTCCTCGCGGACTGCACACCAGGGCTCTGGCCCCGGTGCGCAGAGCGGCCCGCAACGCATCCGGCCTGATGCCCTCGTCGTCCACCGCCACCGGCGCCATCCGCAGTCCGAGCGCCGGCACAAGGTCCAGCAGATGATGGAATCCGGGGTCCTCCACCGCCACCGCGTCGCCCGGCTTCAACTCGGCCGACAGCAGCCGGGCCATACAGTCCAGCGCGCCGTGCGCGAACGTCACGTGTTCGCACGGCACGCCGTCCCGTGCGAACCACTGCCGGGCGAGCTCCTCCAGACGGGGCAGCCGCGGTGAGGCGCGGTGCGAACCGTTGACGGGATCCACCCGTCCCGGCGGCAGCAGCACGGGCAGCAGCGCGGGATCCGGATGACCGCCCGCCAGGTCTCGGACCCCCGACGGCACCCTCGGCGGCCGCCGCGAGCCGACGGCCGGTGCCTGTGCCACCACCGTGCCGCCCCTGCCCCGCGTCACCACGATGCCCCGCCGGCGCAGTTCCCGGTACGCCGTCGCGACGGTGCCGGGGCTGACGCCCAGCTCGTCGGCGAGCCGCCGTACTGGAGGAAGCGCGTCGCCCGGGGCCAAGCCGCCTTCGGACACGGCGTGTTCGACCGAAGAAGAGATTCCCCTGGCAGTGGTACCACTGAGCGCATATTGTGTTGCCACGTAAACAAATATGTACCAGTACATAATGTGTGTCAAGGGGGAACAGTGAGTCCGAGCCTTCGCCGAGCCGCACTGTACGAACGCATCCCCGGCGGCCGCGACGGTCGCCGCATGCTCTGGATCGCCCTCGTCAACAAGACCGGGACCGGACTGTGGATGGGGGTGGCCGCGCTCTACTTCACCCTGATCGCCGGCCTGCCCTTCGCCGAGGTCGGCGTCCTCATGGGCGTCTCGGGCGCCGCGGGCATCGCCGGTTCACCGCTCGCCGGCCGGATCGCCGACCGCTTCCCCCTCACGCGCATCCTGATCGCCGCGCAGCTGCAGCAGGCCGTAGCCCTGCTCGCGCTTCTCACCACACATGACTTCACCCTGCTGCTGATCTACTCCGCGGTCGGCAGCCTCGCCGACCGCGGATCCAATGTCCTCACCAAGCTCTACGCGGCCCGCATCAGCGGAGCGGAGCGGGTCAGGTACCAGGCAGTCCAGCGCACCGTCTCCAACGCGGGCTGGGCCATCGGCGGTCTCGCGGCCGCCGGCGCCCTCGCGGTCGGCACCACGCACGCCTACCGGCTCCTGCTGATCGGCAACGCGCTGTCCTACCTCGTCATGACGGCCCTCACCCTCCGGTGCACGGAACCGCCGTCGCCCTCGCGGGTCGTGGCCGGTTCGAAGGATCCGGAACCCGATGGCCTTCCGTCGAACCCATGGCGCGACCGGACCTACCTGCTGTTCACCGCGACCGAGACCATGCTCTATCTGGACGACGCCGTCCTCCAGGTCGGCATGCCGCTGTGGCTCGTGCACGCCACCGAAGCCCCGCACGGTCTCGCCCCGCTGCTTCTGGTCCTCAACTGCGTTCTGGTCGTCTTCTGCCAGGTACCGCTCGCCCGCCTGGCTCCCACCGCCGGCAGGGCCCGCGCCCTGCTGATACCGCTGGCGGCCTGCTTCGTCGCCGGCTGTCTGGCGATGAGCGTGTCGGTGCGCGGAGGCCCTCTGGCGGCGGCCGCCGCCCTGGTGTGCGCGACCATCGCCCTCACCTTCGCGGAGATGCTGCATGCGACCGCGTCCTGGGAGCTGTCCCTGTCACTCGCCGCGGACGACGCCCAGGGCGCGTACCTCGGGGTGCACGGCCTTTCCTCCGCGGCGCAGCGCAGCGGAGGGCCTCTGCTCGTCACGGCGGTCATCGCAGCCGGCGCACCGGCCTGGCCACTGCTGGGTCTGCTCGTCATCGCCACCTGCGCGGCCCAGAGCAGACTCGTACGCCACGGGCTGCCCCGGGCGGCGTTGTCAGACCCGCCGATTACTCTGAGTGAGCATTGATCAGTCGCGCTCAGGGGGAGTCATGGCGCAAAGCAACCGGACCAGGTCCATGCGGCGAACACTGCGCCGCGAAGTACCGAGCACCGTGGGTCTGCTGGCCGACGAGCAGGACTTCGCGACGATGCGGCGCTATCGCAGTTTCACTTTCGACGACCACACGTCCTATCTCCAGCAGGTCGAGGGCCTGCTGCGGGACCTGACCTCACAAGGGGTGCACGCGACCGTCGCGCTGTTCGACCCGGAGGATTTCGAGGAGTTCTGCGAGTCCGCCGGCCTCGACCCGGACTCCGCGGACAGCCGTACACGGTTCACCGCCAAGATCGCCGGCAGCCGGGCGACCGTGACCTACACCGGACAGCCGATCGAAGGCATCGTTCCGCTGCTCATCAACGAGGCGGTCAGCCAGGCCACTTGGGAGTACGCCACGATGGTGCTCGCCGAGTCGGGCAGCTGCTCGGACTGCGGTGAGGACATCGGCCGTACATCCTTCGACCGGGCCTCCCGCACGCTCAAGGCGCTGCTGGACCGCGCCGGACCCGGCACCCACCATCTGGTCTGCAGCATCCCCACGGACGTGGATCTGTTGCTGTGCGTGCTGCACGCGGAGAGCGGGAAGGGCGCCGCCCGGCTCGACCGTGCGGAAGGCGCTGCCTTCGTCACCGTGCTCGCGGCGGGCATCGCCCTGAACAGTCCCGGCGGCGTGGTCATGCGGACGGCGTCCCCGGCGGGAAAGGAAAGGGTCAGGGGCTGGCGTCTGCAGCGGGGGCGGCTCGCCCCGCTCACCGCCGGCGAAGTGTTCAGTGCCTACTGCACAGACGCGCAGACCGGTGAACCGGTGTCGCCCGAGCCCGGCGTCGAGTACTGCGCCGGCTTCGACGTCCCCGAGGCGGACACACCGCACTGAAGAAGCGGAAGGGGTCTCCCGCCGGATTCCGGCGGGAGACCCCTGGACACACGCTGGTCAGCGGCTGGTTGCCCCAGTCGCTGCTACTCGCCGGACAGAACCGCCTGAGCGGCGACGCGCGCCTCCTCGGCGGAGTCCGCCGCCCGGGCCGCGGCCGCGGCACGCTCGCACTGCGCCAGCGTGTGCTTCGCCAGCGTCGTGCGGACATAGGGAATCGATGCCGCACCCATGGAAAGGCTGGTCACACCGAGCCCGGTCAGTACACACGCCAGCAACGGATCGGAGGCCGCCTCCCCACAGACACCACAGCTCTTGCCCTCAGCCCTGGCGGCCTCGGCGGACAGCGCCACCAGGTCCAGCAGCGCGGGCTGCCACGGGTCCTGGAGCCGGGACACCGCGCCGACCTGCCGGTCCGCCGCAAAGGTGTACTGGGCCAGGTCATTGGTGCCGAGCGACAGGAACTCCACTTCCTGCAGGATCGAGCGTGCCCGCAGCGCGGCGGACGGGATCTCCACCATCGCGCCGAACTTGGCCCGCAGCCCGGCCTCCCGGCACGCGTCGGCAAAAGCCTTGGCGTCGATCCGGTCGGCCACCATCGGCGCCATGACCTCGAGATACACCGGCAGCCCTTCGGCCGCCCTGGCCAGCGCGGTCAGCTGCGAGCGCAGTACGTCCGGGTGGTCGAGCAGCGTACGGAGTCCGCGCACGCCGAGAGCGGGGTTCGGTTCGTCGGCCGGAGTGAGGAAGTCCAGCGGCTTGTCGGCGCCGGCATCCAGCACCCGAACCACCACCCGGCCCTCGGGGAAGGCTTCGAGCACCTTGCGGTAGGCGTCGAACTGCTTCTCCTCCGAAGGCGCCTTGGCGGAGTCGTCGAGGAACAGGAACTCGGTTCGGAACAGCCCGACGCCCTCGGCGCCCGCTTCGAGAGCCGCGGGCACATCGCCGGGGCCGCCGACGTTGGCGAGCAGCGGCACCTTGTGTCCGTCGGACGTCGCGCCGGGGCCGGTCGAAGCGGACAGTGCCGCCTTGCGTGCGGCAGCCGCGCCCTCGAGGGCGGCACGCCTCTCGGCACTGGGCTCGACGAAGATCTCGCCGGTGCTGCCGTCCACCGCGACAACCGTGCCCTCGGCCAGTTCACCGGCACCGGGCAGCGCGACCACGGCCGGAACACCCAGGGCCCGGGCCAGGATCGCGCTGTGACTGGTCGGTCCGCCCTCCTCGGTGACGAAACCGAGAACCAGTGCCGGGTCGAGCAGCGCTGTGTCCGCGGGGGCGAGATCCCGCGCGATCAGTACATAGGGCTGGTCGCTGTCCGGCACTCCAGGCATCGGAACGCCCAGTAGCCGGGCGACGATACGATTCCGCACGTCGTCCAGGTCAGCGACCCGTCCGGCCAGATACTCGCCGGCCCCGGCGAGCAGCGCGCGGTAGGAGGCGAACGCGTCGTACACGCCGCGCTCGGCGGAACTGCCGACGGCGATGCGCCGGTCGACGTCCGCCATGAGTTCCGGGTCCTGGGCCATCATGGCCTGGGCTTCGAGTACATGCTGTGCCTCGCCACCGGCCAGGTTGCCGCGCGCGATCAGATCGGCCGCCACAGCCTCCACGGCCTGCCGGGCGCGCCCCTGTTCGCGCTCCGCGTCCTCAGCCGGAATCTGCTTGGCCGGCGGCTCCAGGACCGCCGTGCCCAT
>NZ_CP107997.1 GCF_036088315.1 Streptomyces sp. NBC_00344
CATCGCTGCGCGATGTGCAAAGGAAACGAATTGCTTCGCAATTCGTGAAAGGCGCTTCGCACCTTTTATTCCTGGCTTCGCCAGGAATGGAAATTACGCTTCGCTTAAATTCCTGAAAGACAGGCAGGTCCGCTTCGCTCCCCTGCCTGTTCCGGCTCCGCCGGAACGGCTGGCTACAGGACAGGATGGGTGCATCCGTGCAGGCCTGTGTAGGATCCCGAAGAACAAGCCACGCCTGGGCGGTGACGAGGCGTCACCCTAGCCGGTGCCGGCCCCCGAGGGTCCGGGGGCCGAACTCCGCTTTGCTCCATTCGCCCCTGACGATCTCTCACCTCTGCACGAGGTGATCTGTGCATGGAACAGTCTACCCGAAAACCACCACGATCACATGCGGTTGCGCTAGAGTGAGACTCGCGCATCATCACCGTGTATCTGCATCATCCTGTGCGATAATGCTCTGTGTAGCATCCCGAGCGGATCGCTACCACCTCTGCCAGGGACTGTCGCCCTTCTCGATTCTTGGAGTACGGATATGCCGAATCCGGAAAAGATCACGTTGCGGCCTCATCAAATCGAGGCCGTTGACGCCGTGGTGCGCGGCCTTGATATCCCGCCCGGGAAGCGGATTCCGCGTAATGGCCTGCGGGCCACGGTGGTGGCGGCGTGCGGTACCGGAAAGACCTTCATTGCCGCCCATTCCGCGCTGCGCCTGGCACGGAATGGGCGCATTCTCGTGTTGCTTCCGACCTTGGATCTTCTGACGCAGACGGTGAAGGAATGGCGCTCTGCAGGGCATACGGGTCCAGCTGTGGCGGTGTGTTCGCTCGATGATGACCCGCATCTGTGGGATCTGGATGTGCGATCCACGACCAGCCCGCCGCAGTTGGCGCTGTGGCACGGCCGCGGACCGGTCACCGTGTACGCCACCTACGCCTCTCTGCCGGTGCTGGCTGAGGCGCACGAGGGCGCTTACGGGCTTCCCATGGACGTTTTCGACCTCGTGGTCGTTGACGAAGCCCACCGTACAAGTGGCTCCGCCGGTAAGGCCTGGGCCGCCATCCACGACCAGGAGGTCATCCCGGCGATGCGCCGGCTCTACATGACCGCCACTCCTCGGATCTGGAAGGAGCGCCCGCCTCGGAAGCTTGAGCGGGCCGTCTCGGAGACCGGCGAACTGTTCGAAGGCCGGGACCGGCTGCCACGGGAGCTGGCCTGCTCCATGGACGATCCGAAGATCTACGGCCCCGTCGTCTACGAGCTGTCACTCGCGTCAAGCGTCTCGCGCGGGCTGCTCGCGCGCTACCAGATCGTGGTGGTCGAGTTGAGGGATCCTCTCGTGACTCCCGCCCGTCTGGCCGGGGAGGAAGGCCGGGAGGAGCGGGTCCGCGGTGAGCGGATGGGCACTCTGCAGGCCGCGCTGCTGGAGACTATGAGAGCCCATCAGCTGCAGACCACCATCACCTTCCATCACCGGACCATAGAGGCCTCCGCGTTCGCGAAGGGGCTGCCCCGGGTCGCCAAGCGGCTGCATGCCTCGGATCCGGAGCGGTATCCGGAGAAGGTCTGGGCCGACTGGCTGAGCGGCGAGCATGAGATGGACCACCGGCGCTCCGTGCTCGCTGATTTCGGGCGCAGGGCCGGGCGTGCGGTGCTTTCGAATTGTCGTGTTCTGAATGAGGGTGTGGATATTCGGGCCGTGGACAGTGTGGCCCTGCTCGATCCCAAGGGGTCCGCGGTCGATATCGTTCAGGCCATCGGCCGGGCGTTGCGTCAGAAGCCGGGGCAGGGGAAGGTTGCTACATTGATCGTGCCAGTTTTTTTGGCACCGGATGAGCGGCCGGAAGACATGTTTACTTCCGCTTCTTATCGCCCGTTGGTGAAGGTCCTTGAAGGGCTTCGGGCGCATGATGAACGTGCCATTGAAATGCTCGCAATTCCTCAGGAAAATCAGAAGCGGGTTGTAGATCCGTCGGAAAACATCGGCCCGGAACCAGAGGAAGGCGCAGAGGAGTCGCGGCTGCTGCTGCGCTTCGCGGCCCCCCGGGATCCGGTGATGGTCGCCAAGTGGGTCAAGTTCCACGTCCTCGACACCGAACGCCAGGACTGGGCCCGCGGGTACGACGCCGCACGCCGCTACCAAGAGCGGGAAGACAGTCTCGATGTGCCCTACGGGCACCAGGAGGGCGCGTATCCACTGGGCAGGTGGCTGTCAGATCAGCGAAGGGCGTACCGGGCCGGGACTATGCCCAGCACCCGGGCGGACGAGCTGGAGGAGCTCGGGATGGTGTGGGACACCGCTGACGCCGGGTTCGAGGAGAACCTCGCCGCGGCCCGCGCCTACTACGCCGAAGCTGGGACCCTGGCCGCCCCGCGGCACGCCACTGCTTTGGACAAGCCCGTGGGGCAATGGCTCACCAACCTCCGCCGGCCCGGCGGGCTCGGCAAAGACCCCGGGCGGGCGCAGCGACGCGGCGAGCTGCTCGCCGCGATCGACCCCGACTGGAACCCTGGGCAGTTGGGCTGGACCGTGGACTGGCAACGCCACCACGTAGGGCTGCGCGCGCTCCTGGAGGCCGGCAGCACGCTGGAGGACATCCTGCCCGGCGTCACCTACCGCGGCGACGACATCGGACGCTGGAGGGCCCGGCAGGTAAGGGACTGGGCACGGCTGAACCCCGAGCAGCAGCGGCGGCTGGGAGAGCTGGGGGTGGGACCGGCTGTACGGGCGAAGACGGCGTCGGCACGGACCAGCGCGAAGACGGGGGCAGGCAAGGGCTCCGATGCGTTCACACGGGGCGTAGCGGCCCTGCAGCAGTTCATCGCACGCGAGGGGAGAACTGTGGTCGGCAGAGCTCACATTGAGGGGTTGCCCGACGGCACCTCCGTACGGCTGGGTGTATTTCTCAGCAACCAAAAATCACGCCGCGACCGCTTGAGCGAGGAGCAGCTGGCCGCGCTTGCCGAACTCGGCCTCGACTGGGCATGAGCGGATAGCCGGGACAACAGGGTCTCGCCGCGCGCACCATGGAGTTGTGGCTAGCCAGGATGAAAAGGGCCAGGGCGGCGTGCTGGAGCCGGTCGGGCGGGCTAATGCGGTCCGGCTGACCGAAGAGCTGCGAGCGGCGCTCGGGGAGGCGCGGCAGGTTGCGGTGGTGCTGGCCGTGCGGGTGCAGGCTGCGCACCGGGCCCGGGTATGGATTCCGCTCGGGTACTCCGGGTGGGGTGCCTACGCACACGGTGAGCTCGGGATCAGCAGAGCGCAGGCGTACCGGCTGATCGATATCGCCGAGTCGGCCGGCGCGCTGAACCGAGCGATCGGCGCGGCCGGGGCCCTGGCACCCGTGTCACCCGCGGGAGACACCAGTACGGGTGGTCTCGTGGATGTGGGGCTGTCACAGCGGGCGCTGCGCGAGGTCCACGGCCGGCTCGATGAACTCAGCCGCACCGTGACCGAGCGGCTCACCGCAGCAGCCCAGACCGGGGCACTGGACGCCCCGGTGGTGAGCAGCATCGTGGGCCAGGCCGTCGAGGAGCTCCGCCACGAACCGCCCCGGGCAGCCCGTGACACCGCTGATGACCCTGATGACGGCGTTGCCAGCGCTGGTGAGGCCGATGACGGCGGAGGGATGGAGCAGGCACTCGCTGACGCGCAGCGGCATCCCGCTGACACTGCGGTGATACGGCACCTGGTCGACGAGATGGCCGCGGCCGGCGGGCGGCTGGGACAGATCGCTCTCGAACTCGCCCCCGCATACCTCTCCGAACAGGAAGCCGTCGACACGGTCCTCGCCCGGTACGCGAACGACGTCGGCTGCGACGTGGACACCATCCTCGCCGTACGCCGCTACGCCCTCACCGGCGACCGCCGCACCCTCGAAGGCACCTGGCTCTGACCGAGCCCACCGCAGCATGCTGCGCGGCCACCGGGGTGAATCCGACGCCCGCTCCCGTGACCTGTAACGGGCTGGCCGTGTTGGCCAGGTGACGCGTGCCCGCTGCGAACAGCCACGGGAGACGCCATCGTGTGGGGCCTTTGTCCTGCCCGGCCAGGGCCCCACACACCGCACTGAGCGGGGGCTGTGTGTGACCGGCAGAGCTCCGCTGCTCGGAAGCCTCAGCGCAGGAAGCCGAACAACCCGTTCTTCTTACGCCATGCTTCCGCTTCCGCCTTCGTTTGAGCCGCTTCAGCCGCCCGTTCCTCGGCCTCCTGGCGCTTCCCCTCCTTGACGGAGGTGCACACGGTGCAATCACTGCCCGGCGGTACGGATTGCCAGGTATCGCTCGGGTAGACATCACGGCCGCAGGTCGGACACGCCCACGCGCTGGCCTTCCGTCGCCGCTTCGTCTCTTCCCGCTCACGCTGCCCGCGCTCCTGCTCGGCGCGAGACGTCAGGCGGCGCTGCTCCTCGCGGGCGTGGAAGGCGCGGTAGTCGTCCGGGTTGTCCAGGGCCACTTCAAGGGATTCGAGATGGGAGTGGCCGTAGCGCCACCAGATGACGCCATGGGGGCCGTGCTCCTGCAGTCGGGCGAGCGTAGTGACGATGACCGGGATGGTGCCCGTGTAGTCGCGGTAACCATCCTTGGTCCCGCCCGTGGTCCCGGTTCCATAGAGGCTTCCGCCGTGCCAGTGGCCCTTCCAGCATTCTTGGGAGAGGTCGCGGACGGCTTTGATACGGTTCATCATCGCCTCCCGCCCGACCTTGGCGGTGAACACCAGAGCCAGAGGCGGATACCCGCCGCGGCCACTGTCGTCGTAGAGGGTGCGCCACAGGGGGACGTCCCGCCCGTCCGTGTCCTTGACGGTACGGCGGAAGAACCGGCGGTACTTGACGAGTTTCCCTGCCACGGTCGGCCGGTCCTCGGTGCCGTTGTCGACCTCCACGAACAGCACCGGCAACCCCGCCTGAGGAGCCGTCAAGACCGCGTCCGCGCGAGGGCTGCCCCTGCCCGGCGTGGTGAACGTCCCCGTCACCGGCAGCACTACCTCGGTCTCCCACCCGGGCAGCGTGCCGATACCCGGCGGGCGCGGACCACCTTCCAGGACCGGGTCCGGACGGGAGGGGGCCGGCAGCTTCTTACGGACAACCGGGCTGGTTGGTTCCGGGACGGTCTGGAGGAACGCGGTGATCGTGTCGGTGACCTTCCGCGCGTGCGGAGCACCCGAGGCCACCGATGCCTTCGCCGTGCCGCCCATCTCCTTCACCTCGCGGTCCAGGACCACGCTCGCGGCCGCCAGGCCGGCTGGGGTGAGGTTCCACAGCTTCTCGCTGACCCGGTTGCCCTTCGCGTTGATCCGGGTCGCCGAACCGAGCGAGACGACCAAGCCCTCCACCACGAGATCCTTCGCACCATTACGGACGGTCTGCGCATCCGCGGTGCCCGGACACATCAGCTGCCGGATCTGCTCAGCCGTAGCGACCTTCACCACCCCGAGCCCGGCGAGCACCATCGTCCGCGTCTTCGTCGTCGACCCATACGGCCGCGTCTTCGTCCCACCCACCTGCTAACCCCCCGCACCTTCCCTGCCCGCCCGGCCGCCGCCCGCGGTGGCCGGCGACAGCCAGCCCCGGCACCCCCGGAACCCGATGATCACCACTCCTACCACTCCCTACAGACAGGAGAAGGTGAGAAAGAGGGTCGGTCGAGACACCGGAAACGGGCTGGGCAAGGGGTCTGAACTGCGTAAACGCTCACATCATCTGTGAAAGACACCGTAGGGGAGACCGCAGGGGAAAACATAGGGAACATTGCAGGGCCGACCACGCCCTCTCAGCGGCTTGCCCACCGGACCGAGTTGGTCACGCCGGCCGGAGTTGGTCACGCCGGCCGGGTGGCTTCCAGGAGGAAGCCGCCCGACCTCGCACACGGCATGGCCGCCCGGCAGGCCGCACGGCCGGTGCCGCCGCAGGCCATAACAGCGCCTATGGGTGGTGGAGAACAGCTCAGGCAGCACTCCACTGGTGCGCCCGGGCGCCGCGCCACTCGATCCACCGGTCATCGTCCAGGATGCTGTCGGGATCCGGGACGCCGATGCCCTCGAGGAATACCACCAGATCGTGATCACTGTAAGCGGTGCCGAGGATCTCATCCCGGCCCCGGGAATGCACAGTGACTCTCCGGCCTCCCGTGCGGGAAGGCCGGTGCACAACAATCGGCGCGCTCCTCACCCTCCCCAGCGTGCCCCCCGCAACCGTGCCCGGCGAGCCCGCACAGCCCCCTCACAAAAACAGGCCCGCATCCGCCAACCGCGGATGCGGACCTGGATACGTCACCTCAGCCTTGGAAACCGCCTCGCCGCCCAGACCATCCGAATCAACGACCTGCGAAGTACGGGTTCTAGGATCCCCGCGGCCACAGTCTCAAAGTCAGCACTGAATTGCGTGGTGACGTCCGTGGTGGAGACGAGCACCGCCTACATCAGCCCCTGGCAACCGCCGTATGAGGACTGCACACACAGCGGCGGCGGCCTCCACCACACAAGTGGGGGCCGCCGCTGTTTCCAGTGTCGTCGACCACCGGTGCCGCGTGGGCGGGATGTCACGCTGGACGGTTCACTTCTGGCGCTGCGACCCCGCTGGACGAGACACCTGTTCCTCTGGTCCTCGGGAGTGTTGCCTGCCCGCCACTCCAACCGTGAGTAAGGTACCCGCATGACCGCCCCTTACAGTCCCGATGAACGGGAAAAGGTAGTTGCCAAGCTTCCTGCCTCTCTGCGGCAGGAACTCAAGGTCCGAGCAGCCCAGTTGGGCGTGGACATCAAGGATGCCGTCACGGAAGGCGTCCACGCCTGGCGAGACGCCGACGGGCCCCGCCCATCGGTCAACACGTCTGGAGGCAATTCATTCGCCACCTACCTTCCGACCGGGCTGTACGCGGAGTTCAAGAACGACTGCAAGGAACGGGACATCCCCTTCAACCAGGGCATTGCCCAGTCGATCCGCCTGTGGCTCGACAGCAACCTCTCCCCCCGTCGCGTTCCCCGCACGACCGGCGCCCGCCGACTCATCTTCGGCAACCAGAAGGGCGGGGTGGGCAAGACTGCGACCTCGGCCGGCGTCGCGGAGGCCCTCGCGGAAGGCGGCGAGCGCGTTCTCCTCGTCGACTTCGACCCGCAGTGCCACCTCACCAAGCAGCTCGGCTACGAGATGCTCGGCATCGACAACCCCAGCCTCGCCAAGCACATGCTGGGCGAAGGAAATGGCGCGCTCCGCGATCTGCTCGTGCCCATAGAGGAGGGCTCCTTCGGCGGCCGGCTATTCCTACTGCCCGGTTGCAAGGACGCGTTCCTGCTGGATGCCAAACTGGCCACCAGTCGCCACGTCCGCATCAAGGAAACGGCACTGGAGAAGGCCCTGGAGCCGCTGGAGAGCGAGTTCGACTTCATCGTGATCGACTGCCCGCCCAGCCTCGGCTACTCCATGGACACCGCCCTCTACTACGCACGCACCCGCGACTCCGAAGAACCCAGCGAGTCAGGTGTGGTGATCCCCGTCCTGGCCGAAGACAGCTCGGCCGACGCGTACGACATGCTCTTCGATCAGATCGAGGACCTCACGGCCGACCTGGATGTCGGCATCACCAAGTTGGGCTTCGTGGTGAACATGTACGACAGCCGTAAGGGCTACATCGCCACCTCGTCCCTCGACAGCTGGAAGACCATCGGCGATCCGCCGGTCCTCGCCGTGGTCCCTGAGCGGAAGGAACAGCGCGAGGCGAACCGCCTCAAGGCTCCCCTACTCACCTCCGCGCCTGACTGCGAGCAGTCCGAAGCCATGCGCACCATCGCCCTGGCGGTGAAGGGGTGAAGGCCGCTGACCGGCTGGGTGCCGGGTCCTCGTTCACCAACGTGCCACGCGGACGGAGCGACCGCGGACGAGCCAAGGCCATCACGCAAGGCGATGTCCCGGCCTACGAACTGGTGCGCCTGCATCTCAACGAAGTCGCGCCCACTCCCCTGAATCCGCGCCGGAACTTCGGCACCGATGAAGAGAAGTCCCGGTTCGGCGAGGAACTACGCGCTGTCCAGCTCGCCGCATGCGTGGCGGTCTCCCGGGAGACTTATCTGGGACTGTGGCCCGAGCATTCCAGTGAGATCGGCAAGGCCGACTACGTGCTCGTCAACGGCGAGCGCCGCTACCGCAGCGCGGATCACGTCGGGCTGGAAGCCCTCGACTTCGTCGTGCGCAACGACCTGGCCTCTTCAAGGGAAGACTTCATAGACTTCCTCCTCAAGGAAAACCTGGACCGTGAGGACTTCGACCTCGTGGAAAGGGCGCGCGGCGTCCAGGCCCTCGTCGCCGTATGCGCCTATGAGAGCGAAGCCGGCGCCCAGACCCGGGCGGCCGAGCGGCTGGGTAAGTCCAGGGCGTGGGTGACCAATCAGCTGGCCTTGCTGATTTTGCCGGATGACATCCAAGAGAAGCTCAGCTCCGGTGAGTTGCCGGAGCGCGAGGGACGCCTGCTGGCCCGCCACTACAAGGCGCACCCCGATCTGAGCTCCGCGGACCTCATGGAGCACCTGGCCCTGTCCCGGGAGTCTCAGGCCCGTAAGCGGGAGGATGAGAAAGAGCTACTGCGGGCGGCCAAGAGCACGGCTGTGTTGACCGCGGTCAACAACGAAGTACCTGTCGAAGAGGGCCGGGGCGGTCAGTCGACCGTGTTGACCACGGTCAACGACTCCGTGCTACCGACCGACGACGCGCCCACCCGCTCGGTGTTGACCGCGGTCAACACCGAGACTCCCCCGGCGGCACCGAAGCGCGACACAGCCGGTAAGCCCGCCTCTTCGGTCTCCGCGCCGCCGTCAGGCCCCGTCTTGCCGCACCAGGACAGCCCGGCGGGCGAGGCCACTGAGTACGCCAAGGTCCTCATGAAGGAACTCGGTGACGATCCAACGGAGCAGGCGCGGACGATCGCTTCGGCGCTCAGCATGCCGGAGCTGAGCGAGTTGGTCAGTGCGCTTCGCGCCCACATGTAGCGCACGCTCCTGATCGTTCAGAGTGGCCCCCTCCGTTCCGGCGGGGGCCACTGTTGTTGACCGCAGTCAACAACCAGCGCGCCAGTGGATGTGAGGACAAGTCCCCGGAGCTGAGCCACACGGCTGCTGGACAGTTCCCCTCCCGCCCAATTTGCGTGCGGCAGAGTGTGATCGGGGGGCACTGTCTCATCGGAGGGGATTCAGATGACAGACACCGAAAATCTCAAGGAGGACCTTGAGTCCGCCATCGGCCACTACGTCACGGCCGTCGCAGAGAAACTCCTGACCGAAGGGCTTCCCGTCACGTCCGTCCATGCCTATGGGGCCTATGACGACGCGACCCAGAAGGACCCCGACGATGTTGAGGGGGAGTCGACTTCACCGCTGCTTTTCAGCACAGCATCATCCCTGGAGGCGAGGCGGGGCTCCTTTGGACGGGCCCATCCGGCTGGTGCTTCTTCCTACTACCCGAGGGGCAATCGTCGGTGTACACCGGCGCGCGTTGGCTCGGCGATGGTCTCCTGCCGTCTCCCGATCGGGTAGCCGCGTTTGTCTCGTCGGTCCAGCTGGACAGCCGGAGTGCGGGCAGTACGGAACGTCCCTTCTACCGTTCTCCCCGGACCGGCCTCTCCGAACTGCTTCGGCGGCTTGAAGGCTTCGCGCCCAGTGACCAGTACAAGTTGCACAACTATGAGTACCGCTTCCGGTCCGTGCAGGGCACGGCGTACCGACGTCGCGTGATGGAAGCGCTGTTGCCCAGCGAGGATCAGATCGTCGATCTGCCGATCCGACGTGGGGAACTGCGGGCCCTGCTGCACATGCTCGAGTACGCGGGAGCGGGCTCCCCCGCCAGTGCCGGAGTAGAAGAGTTCGTGGCTCCGTTTGTCGCGGACCTGACGCACCGGTTTGGCCAGGGTCACGGCAGCGCTCAGGAACATCGGGAAGCGGGCACGCATGCGCACCAGGTGTGGCAGCGGATGGAGGAGTACCGGCTCCGCAAGAAGCTGGAGGAGGAGTAGCGGTGGGCGGGGTCCCTTGGTCTCTGTTGTTGACCGCGGTCAACAAGAAAAGGAGTTCGCCGCGACGTGCTCCAAGAACAAATCGTGTTGACCGCGGTCAACACGGGGGAGCCGTCTCGCTGCTGACCTAATGGCTTTCACTAACGGTGTCCGGCCAAGTGCTGAAACACAAAGAGGCCTGTGCCCGCGGAGTCCGCGGGCACAGGCCTCTTCCGTACGGGCCGTGCTTGTCCGGTCGCCTGTGCGCTACACCGCCCGCGTGATGTTGCCATGGCAGAAGACTCCGATCCCCAGCAGGACACCGATCGCGCTACCCGCGCGGGTCAGTCCGATCAGGGCCGCGAAGCAGCGGGACGATGCTGCATGCTGGACCTCTCCTGATCTCGAAGAGGTGAGGAGAGGGCGGCCGGCCTTTTGCCGGTGCTGCGGCCGGATCTCTCCGGAACTTTCCGGAGGCCAAGGGCCGCTTCGTGGTAAGGGCGCCCTGGTGGCGAGGGTGGCGTCGATGACGATCTCGGGAGCGGGGTCGGCTGCGGAGCCCTGTCCTTAGCTCACGCCAGGGACACGGCTTCGGTATCAGCGGGCCCAGTACCACTGGTCCAGCTGGTAGGCGGACAGCGCGCACAGCGGTATCTGGGTGCGCTGACCGTTCTCGTCCTCGACGGTGAGGTGTGTGGTGTCGCGATGGACGATGAACAGCAGCGCGGGAACGTCGGTGTCGGTGACCTCCGGCCGCAGGGTCCACATCTGTCCTGGGTCGGCGAGCAGCCAGGGATCTCCGGCCAGGACTCCTTCGCACACGAGTCGGTAGGCGGCGGGTTCGGGGAGGAGGTCTGAGGTGATGAGGTCACGGACCAGGGCGCCGATGAATGCTCCGGCTCGTTCGGGGCCGATGAGGAGGTCGAGGGGGAGGAGTGAGGAATGCATGGTGGGCTCCAAGATCGTGCAAGGCTGGGTTTTCCCCGGGGCGGCTGGCTGGCGATGTGGCTGGTGACGGAACAGCCACCCCGGGGGCATTGCTGAGTGCTCAGGCGTGATCGCCGCCGCTGGTGCGTTTGCGGGGCTGTGCGTCGGAGACGAACCGGGTCTTGCCGGGGTGCGCTGCGTTCCACGCTTCGGCACAGACTTCGTGGGCCGCTTCCCCGTCGTGTGAGCGCAGCGGGGTGGGGTTGCCGCACAGCACGCAAGGGGCGTCCCGGCGGAAATGGATGGCTGCGCGCCAGTCGAGCAGCACCGGCCTGCCGGGGGTGGTCATGCCGCTGTGCTGGTGCGGCTGGTGCCAGGCCGGCCTTCACGGCGGCCATTGATGCTGCGCGCCCGGGTATGGCCGGGGCGGGCTTGGACGATGATGCCGCGGTGTTTTCCCTCGTACATAGCGGTGTCGGCGGCGCGCATCAGTGTCGGCAGATCGGCGCTGCCGATGCCGGTCGGGGTGGCGGCGCCGAGGGAGACGGCCAGTGGCAGCAGTCCGTCTCCATAGGGGACGGGGCGCGTCATGAGGCGGGCTAAATGTTCCAGGCGCAGGTCTTGGTGGCGGGGCTCGATGCGTGTCAGTGCGGCGAATTCGTCGCCTCCGAGGCGGCCGGCGATTCCGTGGTGGCCGGCCCATTCGGTCAGGCGGGTGCCGATCGCGGCGAGCGCGGCATCGCCCGCGGCATGGCCGTAGCAATCGTTGAGCCGTTTGAACCTGTCGGCGTCCGCGAGGACCAGGACCACCTCGTCAGGGTGGCGTTCGAGGAACCGGTGCGCGCGGTCGGTGAACGCCTCGCGGCGCCAGGTCGTGGTGAGCGGGTCGCGCTGCGCCTGGATGAGGCGGCGGCGCAGGACTGTGGTGTGCAGGGTCCATCCGGCCAGGGGGAGGGCCATGGCGGTGATGTGGAGCGTCCTTGGTAACGCCTGGGTGGTCATACTGGGGGTTTCCTTCTCGTCTGATGCACGGGTTGGAAAGCCCAGGGCGGTCGCTGAGACGGCTGCCCTGGGCGCTTTGCGTTCTGGGGGTTCAGGGGGCGAGCTGGTGATCGGCCGGGGGGAGCGTGGCGTGCCGCATCGTTGCCGAACCAGTTGTTCGCGGTGCAGCTGCCACAGCGCACTGTCGGGGTGAGGGGTCGGTGGGCTCGGCACAGTGCGGGTGCTCGATCCGGTGGCCGACCCAGCAGCGCGACTATCACGATGATGTAAAGGGGTATTTCCTGATTAGGGGAGATATGCCAATACTGGGCTTCCTCTCGTTTCTGCCGCGGGGGGAAGCCCGGAACAGTCGTGGGGATCAGGGAATGTCACGGCGGCTGTTCCGGGCACTTTGATGCGCGGGGCTTAGGCGGCGAGGTGGTGGCTGGCCGGGGGAGCGATGTAGCTGGCCGGGTCGGCGGGGGTGCCGTCGTGGCACTCCAGGCAGCTGTCCAGGCGGGTCGGAAGGACGTAGTGGTAGCGGCGGTGGCAGATGCCGCAGGTCTGTCTGGCTGCCATGGCCTTGTCGAGTGCGTACTCCTTGGCGAGCGTCATCGGCCGCTTCGGCAGAGCCAGGTCGATGCGGTAGAGCAGCCCGTTCTTCGGCCCGCGCGTCTGGACTTCGGCCACCGGGTCCTGGCCGCCCGGGCGTAACCCCAGAGCGTCTAGCTGCCGTTTCGTGGCGAGCCCCTCGGGTGCCTGCAACCGGGCGAAGACCGGGATGGTCGCCGCCTCGGTCGGCTTCGCGTAGGGGTCGACCTCTGTGACCTCTTCCAGTGCCCGCCCCATTACCGGCTCTGGAGGTGCGGGGTGGCGAAGCGGGCGGGAGGGGCGGGGTAGCGGGGGCCGGGGAGTGTGGGGCGAGGGCGGCCTATGCGGCGCCGGGGCCGGGGTGTGATCATGGCTGGGCTCCTTCATGGATGCGAGGGGGCGCGGGGGCGGGCCGGTAGCGCCTGGGGAGGCTCGCGGGCCCGCCCGCCGGAAGGTCAGTGCGTGTGCGGTGCGCTGTGCGATCGGCTGCTCGGCTGGGGTGGCAGCAGTGGTTTCACCGTGGGCGAGCCGGTGATCGCGGGTGCCGGACTCGGGTGCTGGTGGGGCTGATGAGCGGCTTCGCTGGTGCCACACAGCTGGTAGCCGAGGAACAGGCCCACGCACAGAAACGCCACGTGCCGATTGCGTTTCCACCAGCTGGCGGGGACGGGCTCAGTGAGGATGCCGATCACGGCAGGCGGCTTCGCCAAGAGGACCTCTCAACAAACAGGGCCAGGCCCCTTTGCCATAACGGAAATGGGAGGGGCCTGCCGGGCGGGTGCGGGTGGTGCAGGCCGGGCGGCCTGGCCCGCGCCCGACCCCTGTGTGCGGGGTTCGGGTGCGAGGCAGGGGGACCGGAGCGCGATTTACAGGCCGCGGGCGTCGGCGAGGCCGGCGGCCTGGTCGAGCATCCGCATCGGGATACGGCCGTTTGTCCAGGCGTCGTTGAAGCCCGGTACGGAGTCGACGTCGTCGCCGAACGTGCGCCGGATGGCGTCCATGAGCACGGTGACGGCGCTGCTCTCCAGGCCGCGGTCGCCGCGGGCTTCGGCGCGGATGGCTCCGTACAGGCAGCGGGCGCCTTCCGCGTCGACCAAGGCGCCGCTGCACCAGCCGCCGGTGAGCAGCCGGTGGTGGGCGCGCTGGAGGAGGGCTGCCACCGGCGTCGGGTACGCGTTGGGCGGCGGTTGGAGGGTTGGGGTGAGCGGGAGGGTGACGACGTCGTCCAGGTCGACCGGCTCGGTGGGGATGTGCGCGGTGTTGACCTCGTAGGCGACAGCCGCTTCGTCCAGGCGCAGGGTCATCTGCGTGTTGACGAGAGTGAGGCGTTCCTCGAGAGACAGGGCCGCCGGCGGCGCGGTGGCTCGGGTGGTCGGGGCGGGGGAGAGCGTGGTGTGAGGCATCGGGCTCCAGGCAGGGCAGGGCAACGGGCGCCACGAAAAGGGGATGTCGTTGGCGCCCGTAGGGCGGGCACGGAGATGACAGGGGCGGCCAGGGCCTGGTGCAACTCGCCCACTCGGATGCGGTGTTGCTCTCGCGCAGGCAGGGCGGGCAGCCTGTATGCAGGCGGGCCGGACAGGGGAGAGGTAGCCGGGATGAACTTCTTATTCGTGTGTGGCTGGTGCGACGAGACAAATGTGCTGTTCTGCCCGCGCACGGGGTTCTGGGGAAATCGGTTCGAGGATCCCGAGGAGTTCGACTGCTGGTCTTGCGGGGGCACGAGCACGACTCCCTACGGCCCGTGGACGCCAGCCGATTGACCTACAGGCTGGAGAGCAGTCCGGCGAGCGAGGCGAGGCCGGTGTTGATCGCCGGGGCGAGGCCGGTGGCGGCGAGGGTGAACCCGAACAGGGTGCAGGCCAGCATGGAGCCGGCGCGCACGTAGCCGCCCTTGAGCAGGACAACGACGACGATGCCCAGCAGCAGTGCGGCAGAGAGGGAAAGGGCCACGACGGTGGTTCCTCCTTCACAGGATCAGGTAGGGGCCGGCCGCGCTCGGGCGGACCGGCCCCGGGTGGAGGGGTGGGGGTGTTCAGGCGTTGGTGAGGTTCTTAATGGCTTCCAGGGCCTGGCGCGGGGAGGTGACCGTGTCGCGGCGCGGCCCGGGCTTGGTGCCGGGGCTGCGGCGCTTGCCCTTCGACTTGGGCGCGTCCCCGTCGTCGTCCTCGTCGTCGTCTGGTTCGGGGCCGAACTCGCCGGGCCTGGGGGGCTCGTTCCAGTCGAACCACAGGTCGCGGGCTTGAAGCTCCCGGATCTCGTGGGCGGTGAGCTCCATGATCTTGTCGGGGAACAGGTGGCTGATGTCCTTGCTGAAGTCCATGTACAGGGTTCGCAGGGTCTCGGGCTTCTTGTTCTCCACGATCCAGCCGGCGCCGCCGGTATTCGAGCTGGCGGCGGGCTCCGGCTCGCCCTTCATGATCCGCTCGATGCGGCCTGCTTCCGCTTTGGAGAAGCTGCGCGGCAGCGGGTCCGGGATGTCGTCGGGGGCGATGCCCAGGTCCTTGAACATCCCGGCGACTTTCTTCGCGGCGACCTTCAGTACCACCGGGATGCAGTTCTCGCGCAGGTTCTCGCACAGCAGCTGCGTGAACCCGTCCTGCACGAAGATCGACTGACCGGCGACCTTCTCGCCGATCGCGTACTTGCGGCCCTTGACCGAGACCTGCTCGGCAAGGTCCATGATGTCCGCGCCGTACTCGCCGTCGCGGGCGGCGGAGAGGAACTCGTCCAGGTACAGGCTCAGCGGGGAGTACGGGCATCCCTGAAGATCTGGACTCCAGTCGTGGAGTTCGCCGTCTGCCCAGACCATTTCCGCGCGGATCTCCATCAGTGCGAGCGTCGCCCGCAGGGCCCGGATCATGTAGAGGGAGCCGGCGCCCTGACGGTTGATGTGCTCGCCCAGCGCGCGGGTCTTCTCATCCGGGGCCTGGGTTGCCAGCCAGACGACCGCCCCGTACAGGGCGTCGGCGGCGACGGCGAGCGCCATCAGCTGAGTTTTGCCGCCGCCGGACGGTGCGACATACAGGCCGTGAGCCGCACCGCGGTCGGTGAAGACCCGGTTGCGGGCGGGCTGCCCGTTCGTCAGGTAGCCGGTGACCCAACGGCCTTCCGCATCCGGGGTCAGGAGCTCGCGGGTGGCCGGGTAGACCTTGGCGAGCGGGGAGGTGTCCCACACGGAGACGAGGATGTCCGGACCGTCCAGAGTGACGAACACCGTGCCGTCCTCGTAGGAGGCACCGAGCGCCTTGCACAGGGCGGGCAGGTTCATCCGCGGCTCGCCCATGGAGTCCGGCATGTGCGCCGTCCAGTACGTCACGCCGCGCTCGCTGTTGCGGACCTTGCGGACGAACACCGAACCGGGGATGGCGTCGGCGCCGATCGCATCGGCCCACCACTCCTGGTCGGTAGGCGCCTTGCGGCGCCGTACCGCCTCATCCGGGGTCAGGTGCACCTCCAGCCAGCCCGGCCCGCCCTGGCGGCCGGACACCTGCGTCACGGGGGCGAACGTGACGTCACGTTCACCGATGCCGAACGCGGCCGCGACGGCCGCCTCGGACAGACCAGAGATCGGGCGGCCGGGCTCCGAGGCGCGCAGCAGCATCGTGAGGTCGTGCTCCATGCCGGGGTGCGGCACGGTTTTCACCACCACGGTGCGCCCTGGCATCCCGGCGCGCTCCCACAGCAGGCGCACCTCCCGGGTGAAGTGGTCTGCGCCGTCGTCGGGCACGACGGTGGCGGCGGGCTCCGGGGCGGGCTGCAGCTGGGGGGCGGGGGTGTAGCCGAGGGCGGGGCGGAAGCGGCGGCGGGCGCTGCGGGAGAACGGGAGCACGAAGAGGCCGGCGGCCGCCCACCCGGCGGCGAGAACGGCGTCCCACCCCCATCCGGGGGTGAACTGGGCCGCCACGTCAACGGCCGCCGCCAGGGTGACGGGGGACCAGCGGATCAGCTTGCGGCCGGTGCCCTCACCGCTCGTGACCGCCAGCACCGAGCTACCGACGCCGACGGCGCCGGCGAGCAGGGCGACGGTGTTGACCGCACCGGTGGGGTCAAGGTTCGGGGCTGCGGCGAGGACCGGCGCGGCCAGCGTGTAAGCGATGCGTTCCAGCACGACGCTGCGGGGCGTGGACACCGGGATTCTTCCCTTCGAAACAGTGATGGGCGGCCCCGCCGGTTGGCGGGACCGCCCATCAAATGGGGGGTGGGTCGGGGGTGGGTCAGATGTTGGGTCAGTGGGCCGGGTGGTTGGGTCAGTGGGCGAAGAAGCCGGGCTTGGGGGTGCGTTCCTTGCGGGAGGAGCGGACCTGGTCCAGGCCGTCGTAGAGCTTCGAGTGGGTGCGAGCGGTCTCGTGCGCGAAACCGGCGACCTCTTCCGCCGTGGCGTGCAGCTTGCGGGCCTCGACGGCAGCGCCGCCCAGCGCGAGAGACACACTGTTCGTGATCTCGACGAACTTCTTGTCGAGTTCGGCGTTGGCGATGCTCTCCGCCAGGACATAGGCGCGGTCGGCGTTCGTGCGCATGCCCCGCTGCAGACCTTCGAGTTCGGCCGTGGCGCTGTCCATGGCCCTCCCGATAGTTTTGAGCTTGTGCTGGACAGCCTTGTACCGGTTGTCGCCGTCTGTCGGCGCGGCGGCTTTGCCCTGCTGAGGGATCAGTTCGCTGCTCATCTGAGGACCCTTCTTCTAGTCGTGGTGGGCGGCGGAGGAGGCGTGGGTGAGGCCCGCGTCGTCCATGGCCTTGATGTCCTCGCCGTAGGTCCGGCCGACGGCGACGGCCGCGACGGTGGCAGCCTGCGAGGCGAGTTCACACTCGCTCGCGCACCGCTCGGCCTGCATCTTCATGCGGGCCGCCGCGTCGGCGAGGTCCGAGATCAGCTCAGTGACCTGCGTCGAGATGTTGTGGTCACCGACCAGGTCGATGGCCATGTCCCGCAGCGCGTCCGCGACCGTGCCCAGCGCCTCGGCCAGCGCCTCGGCCCGTTCCTTATCCGCGCCGGCGGCGACCGCGATGTTCGCGATCTCCATCAGGTACTCGTCGAACGTGATGTCGGTGCGGTGCTGCGCGGGCATACCGCTCTGCGCCGATGCCGTGGTAGTCGGGTTGGTCACGTGCGGCTCCTGTGCAGCGGGTCGGGTGGTGCCGGGGCGAGCGGTGTGAGGCTCCGGAGCGGGGGGCAGGGCGGTGGGCTCGACGATGACCGCGTCCGGGTAGTCGTCCTGACCGCCGGCCGGGGACGGCGGGGGCTGCTTGCGGGTTTCGTGACCGGGCCACTCCGGCGTCACGGTGCGGTTTCCGGGCCAGCCCGGACCATCCGCTGACGTGCCACCAGCCCCTGGCCCGGGGCTGTTCTTCGACGTACCGAAACCGGGAGCGGTAGAACCGCCTGACGGCTGTTCAGCGCCCTTGGGTGCGCCTTCCGGCCCCGTCGGCCCGGAGTTCTCTTTCGGGCCGTCTGAGGTGGGTTCAGGGCCGTTCTTCGGGGCTTTCCTGCTGTCGGTTCCCGTGGTGTCCGGGCCCTTCGTTCCAGCCGCGTCACCCTCTGCCTCAGCGCGCTTCCAAGCCCAGTGAGCGGCATTCACGCAGCGGCGGCAGCGGCACTGATACTTGTCGTATGCCTCCGCGCTCCCGTGCCGCACTCCGGGAGGCAGCTCCTTCGGCTTGTCGTACCGGATCTTGCGGCGGTCCCGCTCACCCTTGCCGTCCGTGCCGCCCTTGGGACCCAGGGCCGGGCTCTTCCCACCGCTACCGCCGCCGGCGCCCTTGGGGCCGTCGGGTGTTTTCTTCAGGCGGTCGCCCTTGGACAGGTCGACCTTTCGGCCTCCCGCCCCGTCCTTCTGCCGCGTCCTGTCATCCCTCTTGGACTGCTTGGGGGCCGGACCTTGCGGCTTGGACTGCTGCTTCGGCTGCTTGGGCTGCTGCTTGGGCGTGGGGCCCTGCTGCTTCGGCTGCTGCTTCAGGACGGGAGCTTGCTGCTTCGGCTGCTGCTTCGGCTGCTGCTTGGGCTGCTGCTTGGGCTGCTGCTTGGGCGTGGGGCCCTGCTGCCTGGGCTGCTGCTTCGGCGGTGGGGGCTTCGGCGCCTGCTTGGGCGCGGGGCCCTGCTTCGGCTGCTTGGGCGCGGGAGGTTGCTGCTTCGGCGGCTGCTGCTTGGGCGGTAGTGGCTTCGGCACCTGCTGCTGCTTCGGCGCCGGGCCCTGCTGCTTCGGCTGTTGCCTGGGGGCGGGCCCTTGCGGTCCTCTGGTCTTGGAGCGGCCCTTGTCCGCTCCAAGACCGGCCGCGTCGGACTTGCTCTGCGCGGCCGCCCAGGCGGCCCGCCCCTTCAACTGCGCCTGGCGCAGCTTGTTCTGTTGCTCCAGCAGCCCGGTTTCCCGGGCTGTTTTCGCGTTGAGTAGCTCTACCTTGCGGGCGATTTCCGCTTCCCGGTACGGGGCTTCGCCCTCGATCCGTGACTGCCCCAATGCGATCCGGTATTCGAGCCAGTCACCGAGCCTTTCGGCTAGCGATCGGCGATGAACATATTCACCCTCGGATTCGTCATCGAATTCTCCATCCATTCCAGAGGGGTCAATTCCGTCGGACGCTAATGCCGCCGCAGGGTTCATAGGGTGCGGGATTACCGGCAATTGCATGGTGGTTTCTTCCGGGGATTCCGGAACGATGTCCGACTCGTCTCGTACCGGCGGGAAGAGACGTGAGGGGTCGGGAAGCTCGGGCGGGCGGCCCAGGATCTCGTCCGCCACGGGGAAATTGATGAGTTGTCCTTCGGTGTCGTCGTGGGACACGACGCTGCTCCCTCCTTGGGGCTTGACAACGGGTGACCGTCTCGCGTACGCGTGCGTGCGCCTGGGCGTGTGGGTCTGTGGGCGCCTGGGCGTTGGAGACGGGTCGAGGGCCGCCGCTCGGTGAGCGGCGGCCCTCGTGGACCCGCAGGGTGGTTACGCGGTGTGCTTGACGTAGAGGGCGTGCAGGTCGTGTGCCAGCGACCGCAGGGCGACGGTGTCGCCGCGCTTGAGCGCTTTCCTGCCGTGCGTCTGAATCAGCATGACGAGGAAATAGAAAGCGCCGAGATCCTCACCGTGTTTCTCAATGAACGCGTTCCGCTGCGCCATCAGATAGTCGCGGGAACGTTGCGCCCTGAGTTCGGACTTCAGGAGAGGACGCGTCACGCCGACCTCTTTCCGAGGTCGTAAATCGACGCGGGACCACCATAACCCGGATTCCGGCCGGTGTCACTGCCCTGCGGAGATTGCGGTGCGGGCTTGAGAGCCGCCTGATTCTTCTTCTGCGCCTTGGCCAGGGCCTTTTCCTTCCGGTTTTTCACGACTTCCTTGATGGTGTCGTCGTGGGCGTGGCGCTTATGGGCGCTCTTTTCCAGGCCAGAGGTGAGGGAATTGATGTGCCGGAGCAGTCCGTTCAGGGACCGTTCCACCGGGAGGGCGCGCAGCTTGGCCTGGCCCCACAGGTCGCCCTCCACACGCTTTCCGCGGCAGTGGACGCGCGTCTCGCGCTGGAGGATCTCCAGGTTCGCCTGCATGTCGAGCAGGACCCGCTGGAAGTCCGCCATATAGCGGGCGAACGCCTCGCTGTTCTGCGCGACGTCGCGCAGGGGGGAGTAGGTGCCCTCGAATGCGGAGCGGCTGTCGTCGGGATTCACAGGGGGTCCTCCGTGGGCTGTCGGATCTGCTGTAATCGGGGATCTGGGACTGCTTCCGGCAGTCGCAGCGAAGGCCAGCCCATTACCGGTGGGCTGGCCTTCACTGGTGGTGCCGGACGTTGGATCAGGTGAGGTACTTGTCCGCGTCCTCGGGGCGGAGCAGGCCGGCCTCGGAGAGCAGGCGTACCGCGCGGGCGTGGTTGACGCTGAGCTTGGTGCGGGCCTGGTAGAGGGTGACGAAGCCGTTGTCGTCGCGCGGCAGTTTCTGTACGAGGGGCAGGAGTTCGGCGTCCGTCCGTACACCTGTGCCGGTACGGTCCGCACCCGGTGACCCGGTTCCGGTTGCAGGAGACGTCGCGGCAGCTGTACCTGTACGGGCACCCGGTACGCCGTCGCCGCCGGACTGTGTACGGACACTGACCGAACCGGTACGTCCCTGTACGGCCGCGCTGGTCGTACCGGTACGCCTCGCAGCCGCTGTACCTGTACGCGCCGCCCCGCCGGGGATGGTGTGTACGCCGTCTGTACGGTCGCTGTACGGCCTGATCACTGCCGCTTCGGTGCCGCCATCGTGCGAAGGGTGGGAGGCGGGGCGTACAGGGTCCGTACCGTCCCTTTCGGCGCCCGTGCCGTCCGGTCGTACCGAGCCGTGAGCGGTGTACAGGTCGTGGCTGGCGGCCCCTGTACGGCTGGACGACGTGCCGTCCGTACCGTCGGTACGCCGGTGCGTACCTGTACGAGCGGGCATTCCGCTTGTGTTGTCCGTACCGGTACGGCCGTCCGCAGCAGCCGTAGCGCTGTGCCCGTCCGTACTGGAGTCGTGCATGAGCGTGTGGACGCGCCAGATGACGGCCACGAAGATCAGCACGACGAACGTCGTCAGCTGCCACGGCGCCGACTGACCGTCCTGGACGATGTGGGCCTGCTCGGACAAGTGGTACGTCACGTTCGCCGAAGCCATCAGCAGCAGCGCATAGGGAATGTCCTTCTTGGCGCGGAACGCGGTGACGCAGTAGACGTCGATCGACACCGGGAGCAGCGGGGCGACGTACTGATTGATGCCGACCATGCGGGCCAGCTCGTACTCGCCGGAAGCGGCAAGCCCAACGCCGGCGGCCAGCGCGACCCACGGTGCGGTTTTCCACGCCTTGCGGCTGATGTTGTGCTGCCAGCCGTTCCAGCGGGAGTTGGCCTTCTTCGCCTCCCGAGCCTCATCGAGCAGCCGGCGGGCGCGGGCCTCATCGGCCTGTGCCCGCTCAGTGACGGCCTTCGCCTTGCGCTCCGCCTCCGTGGTGATGCGGCTCGCTTCCTTCTGGGCGCCCTCCCGCAGCTGCGCGGTGACGGTCTTGGCTTCCTCCCGCAGCCGCTCACGCTGCTTGTCACACGCCTGCTTGAGCCCGGCGAGTTCGTCGGCGAGGACCTTGCGCTTGGTGGCGGCCTCCGTATCGAACTGGTCGGTGAGCTCGCGCAGCTTCGTCCGCAGCTCGGTGCGGACCTCCTCCGCCTCGGTGTGCGCGGCGGCGACACGGTCATCGGCCTCCCGGCGCCGGTCGTCGGCAGCGCTCACCGCATCCGCGTACAGCGCCTCCGCCTCCGCACGGCGCCCGTCGTACTGCTCAGCCGCCGTCGCCGCGAGCTGAGCGAACCGCTCCCGGGCCCGCTCGACCTCCCGCTGCGCCGCGGCCACCAGGTCGTCGGCCTGCTCCTGAGCGCGGGCGAGGATCCGGCCGGCGTCGATGCGGCGCTGATCGACCAGGGTGCTGATCTCGGCGAGGTCGGCTTCGGCCAGGCGGCACAGCTCGGCAACCGCCTTACCGGTCGCATCGCGGTCGGTGGCGGCCAGCTCGGTGAGGTCGGTGACCTGCGCGCGGGCCTCCCTCACCAGGATGTTGGCACGGCTCCGGGCCTGGGTCAGGAGCCGGTCGGCCTCACCGCGCGCCGCCTCCAGGTCGACCTTGGCGGCCTCGCGCTGGGCGGTGGCCTCCTGGTCGGCGTCGGCGGTGATGCCCGCGGCGCGGGTCTGCGCCTCGGACATCAGCACGGTGACCTGCTCGTGCGTGTCGGCGACGGTGCGCGCGGCGGCGGTCTCGGCTTCCGCCTGGAGGGCGGCGGCCTGCTCGCGCGCGGTGTCGATGACGTCGGCGCCACGGTCCCGGGCGTCCGCGACGCGGGCCAGCGCCTCGAAGTCCACCTCCGTCTTCGTCGTCCCGGCCGGGGCCGGGGGAGCGTCCGGGGTTGGGGAGACGCTGGGCTGCGGAGCCGGACGAATTGCCGCCGGCTTCTTGCGGGCGGTGGGCCTCTTGTTACGGGTTCGGGTGGCGGACACGCCGCCTCCTTCCAGGTCGAGTGCCGCCCGGGGGCGGCGATTCACGGGTGAGTCAGTCAGTTGTCACGCTGGGCGGGCAGCTCTGGCCGCTGGTTGGCGGTCGCGTGCTGCTGGGTCAGCCAGGCGATGGCGGCCGCGGTCATGTCGTCGGCCGCGCCGTCGGCGTTCAGCGGGGCGGTGTCGATGTCACGCATCGCGTCGGCGGACGGCAACAGCCGCATGTAGTCCGGGTTCGCGAAGTAGATCGGGCTGCCCGACGGCAGCGGCGCCAGGTCGTAGGCACCGCCCACGCAGACCCGGTCGACGCGGCAGACGACGGTGTGGCCGGAATTCCCGGTCCAGAACATCTCCGGGTCGCGGTACAGGACGAACTGGCCCCGCTGGAACGTGATCGCGGGGATGTTTCTCTGGGCGCTGTCGCACACGGTGACTCCTCGGCGGTTCAGGTGATCCGGGCTGTCCGGCTCCCCATCACCGCGAAGCCCCACCCGCCGTGGACTGGCGGGTGGGGCTTCGCGGCTCAGGCAGCCTGCAGATCGTGCTGTCACCAGCCGTTGAGAACGGCTTCGAAAGCGGGCCAGCCCAACGGTGCGGCGGCAGCGACCTCGCGGGCGTCCCGGGCGCCGCGCCGCCAGATACCCGCGGCTGTGTCGTGACCGCCGGCGGCCAGTCGGTCGGCGACCGCTTGCTGATGATCGGCGGACTGCTGGTGATCGTCGGCGATGGTTTGCATCTCCGCAAACGTGTAGGGGAGCGGGGCCGGCGGGGCGATCTCGCCGATGACGAGGTAGCTGTCGATGTCGGCGGGCGTCCAGTCGGCCGGGTCACCGTGGTCGTCGCGGAACTGTTCGAGGGTGAGCATCGGTCTCCGATCGGGTCAGGTGGAGCGACGGCGATTCAGGTAGGCGTCCTGCAGGCGGGCGAACCGCTCGAACTGACGGCCGGTCGGGCAGCGTTGTTCGGTCTGACAGGGCTCGCAGCCCTTGTGGTGGGTATGCCAGGCGTCGCTGGCCTGCATGTAGCGGGTGTGCAGGTCATCAGCCACGGGGGCCGACCTGGTGGTTGGGCATGCGCGGTGGTGCCTCTCGGGTGGAGAGCGGTGTGGGGTGGGTGTCGTTCACGCGGTAGCCGGCGTCCCACGCCCTCGCGGCCGTCGTGGCGGCGGCCGCGAGCAGGACGAGGGTGAGCGGGTGGGCCAGGCCGCGTGCGGTGATGGCCCGTACCGCGTGGGTCTGTGCGGTACGGGCCGCGCGTATGTGCAGGTGCAGTGCTCAGCCCTGCCGCTGTCCAGTGCCGCCGCAGGGGCTGCAGGTCTGGTACTCGACACCCTGGTAGGTGGTGCCGTCCGCGCCGACGTGGTTGACGGTGACCATCTGCTGGCCAGTGCCGCCGCAGGAGGTGCACGTCATCGGGCCACCCCCATCACGCTGTTGCGCTGGACAGCGGAGGCCGCCTGCGGGGCAGCTGAGCCCCCGCACCGGCACGTCCAGAAGCCGCACAGCGGGCACGCGTCGTTTGGTGCCCGGAAAATGAGCGGACTGGTGAGGAGCAGTACCGGCTGGCGCTCGAAGCCGGGAGCCATCTCAGCCAGGGTGCGCCGCGCCTGGCGGCCGGCGGACCGGGCGCGGTTGTCGCCGTCGTCAGTGAGCTGACGGACCAGCTGGTGGAACACGGCCGTCGACGACTCGGAGCGCGGTGCGTGGGCGTGGGTCATGCCGCCACGCCCCAACCGGACCGTGCACGGCGGGCGATGCGGATCGTCCTCGCCTGGACGGCCAGAGAACGCATGCGCTCGGTCTGCGCAGACTGCCTCAGCACAGAGTTGCGAGCCCCGCCATTGCGCGAGGAGTCCGGGTTCTTGCACGCCTCCGCGTAGAACTCCGTCACCAGGGCGTCCAGCTGACGCCCCTCGGTGTCGCGGTCGGCGTCGACCACGGCCGTCAGACGCTCAGCCTGAGCGGCACGGACGGCGGCGAGTTCCTGGCCCGTGAGACCCGCGCGGACCATCTCATCCGCCTGAGCGTCACCGTCGCCATCCCGCAGGGCGAGCTCCTCGCACGCAGCTCGCATCGGGCAGCCGCTGCAGAAGCGGATCGCCTCAGCGCGTCGGGCCTGCCACTCGATGTAGGTCTCACCATCGGCGCGGAAGAACTTGTCGGGGTCGGTACCGGCGCAGCGTGCGCCGGCATCGACCGCGGCCTGGAGTACAGCCCGGCGTGTATGCCGGGCCTGAGTGGATGTCATCCTGTGCATGCGTAGTTCCCCTTTGTGGAGGGTGAGCTGCGAAGACGAACCCCCGGGGAAGCAGCCCTGGGGGTTCGTCGTATTCAGGGCCGGTTGGCCCCGGGCTGCTACGAGCAGCCACGGCCGCCGCCACCCGTTCGTCCGGGTAGCGGCGGCCGTGGTCGTTCGTCGGCGTTATTCAGCTCACGCGGAGCAGCGGAAGGCTGGGGGCGCGGAACTCTGAGACCGTGTCGTCCGGGCGGCTCTTGCACGTGTTGTTGGCCTCTTCGACGGTGGTGCCGCTGCGCTTGGCCGTCGACTTCTTCGCGTCGACCGTGTCCTCACGGTGCTTCGCCCACTCGGCTTCGGTGCGCTTCGTGGCCGTGGCCACCTGATAGCGGGTGAGCAGCGCATCGAGGCGGGCGTCGCCCCGCTGCTCACGGTCGCGGCGGGGCTGGGTGCGCAGCAGCTGCTCGTACAGTGCGGCGAGCCGAGCCCCGTCGGCGCAGCGGTGAGTACCACCGCAGCGATCGGCCATGGTGCTGATCCGGCACCTCTTCAGGTGCTCGCGGTATGCGCTGAGGGCCGTGTCCCCGCTCACCGGCGCCCGGGTCATTTTGGCGATGGGCTTGGCCGCCACGGGGAGCGGTTTGTAGTACTGCCGGGCGGAACGGCGACCGTCGGTCTCCGCGAACCCGGTCTCCAGGCGCCGCCGCCACGCCTCGTACGTCACGTCAACCATGACGCGGCGGTTGCTGCCTAAGCAGCGGATCGCCTTGTCCTCGTTGGCAGTACCAGCGTGGTGCGGAACCAGCTTCTGGACCTTGGCCCGGATGCCGGTGATGGGGCACCAGGTCTTGCAGTCAGGGCAGATCAGCGACGCGCAGGCAGGCCGCAGGTCGTACTGGTGAGGCTTGAGAGTGGACACGGCGAGCGCCTCACGGGCGCTGACCTTCTTGGTACGAGTCCGGCTCTTCCGAAGACGAGCGGTGGGCTCCAACGTCGGTAGGGACATGCGGCGCTCCTTGCAATGGTCGGGGCTGCGTCACGGTGCTCTCTCCGCCCCCCCAGGCCGCACGGGAGGCCCGGCGCCCTGACGGACGGACAGCGCATCTGCGCTGCGACGTGCTTGCAGGTAGGTCGAGAAACCCGGGGGATTTGGTCCAGCCATCACCCCGGCCACCGGTGAGGGTGGACGGCTCCTACGGTCGTGCGGTGCATCTCCTCGACCTCGCTAACGAGGTCGAGGACTTAAGTGAAAGCCTTGTACGGCATAGATGTCAAGAACCTCGTTAACGAGGTATCTTGCGAGTGCGACTCTCGCCTTGGCCATGCACCCCTGCGAGATTGCGATAGTCAGCCGCCGTAAGATCGCTAGCGAGGTAGGGAGACGCATGGCGGACAAAACGGGCGCTGAGCTGCCCAAATACCAGCGGATCGCGGAAGCCCTGAGAGCGGCGATCGAGGCGGGCGAGTACGGACCCGGAGAACGACTGCCGGGGGAGAATGCGCTGGCTTCGATGTACGGGGTCGCAGCCCTGACTGCCCGTCAAGCGCTCCGAACGCTCAAGAACGAGGGGCTGGCCGAGTCCCGACGTGGCGCTGGCGTGTTCGTCCAGGCATTTCGCCCTATCCGGCGTCACGGCATTACGCGGCTGGCACGTGATCAATGGGGTGCGGGAAGGTCGATCTGGTCCGCAGATGACGATCGGCCACTCGATGTTGACCAGGTTCGCGTCGATCAACTCGTGCCCCCGCAGCACATCATTCGGGTGCTGGGGCTCGGGGAATCTGAGACTGCGTGTGTCCGCTCGCGGCGCTACGTAGTGGACGGCCGTCCGGTCATGTCGGCCATCTCGTATCTGCCGTACGAGCTGGTAGAAGGCTCGGCAATCACTCAGGCGGATACCGGGCCAGGCGGGATTTACGCGCGCCTCTCGGACCTCGGTCACACAGTTACGCGTTTCCGCGAGGAGATCCGCAGCCGGCTGCCGACGGCCGCTGAGGCTGCTGTGCTCGGGATGTCGGCTGAGCGTCCCGTGATGAAGCTCTGCCGAACAGCCTTCGACAGCGACGCACGGGCCGTTGAGATCAACGAGATGACGCTCGACAGCTCGAGCTACGTGCTCGATTACGAATTCGATGCCTAGCAGCTCGATGTCCCGCACAGTGACCCCGCTTGTTCTAGTTCGTCTTGTGGGGCCAATCACACTGGTTGGTGCTTCTGCGGAACATCACAGCGGATTGTCGAAGCCTGTGCGCACGCCCGTGCGCGTCTTTTCAACATCCGCGTACACACGGGATTCCGGAGTCTGGTCTTAGGCTCCCGGTCATGGCGATGACGGAGGCTCAGAGGGTGGGGAAGCACCACGTGGGGTGGCGGCCTGAGAAACTGCGCGAGATGCGTGAGGCTCACGGGCTGACCCTGGAGAGGGCTGGCGAGCGGCTCCGTCAGGTTGCCGAACAGGCGAAGCTGCGAGGAATCCCGGCAGCGAACCCCCAGACGTTGTGGCAACACGAGCAGGGGGAGGTCTACCCGGGGCCGCACTATCGGCGGGCGTATTGTCTCCTTTACCGGGGGACTGATCCGGATCTCGGCTTTCGTAACGCGTTGCCGGGCGAGGACACCCAGTTCAAACTGACACCCCTGGATGACCAGCGCAACGGTGGCCATGTCCTGGCTGTGGAGCGAGCGGTTCACCGGATTGCTCCCGGCATTGACGCCGCAGATCACATGGGTCTGCAGCAGCGGATCCTCGACGCCTGGAAGCGTCGGCACACAGGCGGCGATCCTCACCGGCCCGTACTGGTCCTGGTCGGCGGGTTCGCCGGCTCAGGCAAGACTGAGTTCGCACGCTTCCTCACCCAGCTAACGGGCTGGCCCCTGCTGGACAAGGATCCTCAGACCCGTCCACTGGTCGAGAGGCTTTTGGTCGCCCTGGGCGGTGACCAAAACGACCGGCACACGGAGCTCTACCGCAAGCAGGTGCGTCCGGTGGAGTACGAGTGCTTGATGCAGGCCGCTTTCGCCAATACCCGCTGCGGAATTAGCACCGTTCTGACCGCCCCGTTCATTGCGGAAATGACGAACACGGAGTGGATGCAGCGCCTGATCAACAAATGCGGGGCCCAGGGCGTGGACGTATTCCCGATCTGGGTTCAGTGTGACTTGGAGTCGATGCACGAGTACATCACCTTCCGTTCCGCGGCCCGTGACTCGTGGAAGCTGCAGCGCTGGGAGGAGTACCTCTCGACCATCAATTTGGATCTACGTCCGGCCGTGCCGCACGTGGTTGTCGACAACCGTCTCGGGGCCGCAGTTTCTCTGGCTGATCAGGCCCGGCATGCGATCGGGGCGGTGTACGCATGAAGCCGGGCGTCATCCTCTACGGGCCGCCAGCGTCAGGCAAAGACACCGTCACCGCTGCGCTGGCACGACTTGATGCAAGGTATCGGCAGTTCTCACGGCTCAAGGTTGGCTCAGGCAAGAGCGCCGGTTACCGGATGGGCACGCCAGAGCAGCTGCGAGAGCTGGAATCCGTGGGCAGCGTCATCTATGCCAATAGCCGGTATGGCAACACGTACGTGATCGACACCCCGGGCCTGAAGAACGCGTTCAATGCGGGAGTGCCGGTGGTGCACCTCGGTCAGATTGACGGCATTCATGCCCTGGTCGATGGTTGTCCGGCAGCCTGGGCTCTGGTGGTGCTGTGGTGCTCAAAGGTCGTGACCGGAAAGCGCTCCGAGGCGCGAGGAGACACCAACTCAGCCGCACGCCTGGCGGCATGGGAGGAGACGCGCGAGGACTTGGATGCGCACCCGGAGGTGCTCTGGGACCTCACGGTGGAGACAGTGACGACGACGCCGGATCAGTCGGCGCTGCTCATCCACCAGCTGCTGGCTCAGAGGGCGGGAGCGGCAACGTGACAACGGGTTACGGCTGGGTGAGCTTGCTAAGGGCGTCGGTGAGCGTGAGCTTTCTGTTGTTCTTGGCGTCGTCCCACCGCGCCAGCGTTGTCGCGGCCGCGCGTAGCAGCTCGGGCGGAAGGCCAGCAGCCGCAAGCATGTCGGCGGCTTCCTCCAACTCCGGGCCCCACCGCCAGGCGCGCGCCGCAGTCTTCGCGATGTACTCAGGCTCAGCAAGGTACGAGTCGCTGCGGCGCGAGGCGATGTCGACGAGCTCCTGTTCGACTCCATGTTCCTTAGCCAGCCCAATCGACAGTGCCACTAGCACCCGCGAAGTCTTCTGGAAGCTCGCGTACGCGAGCTTGAGTGCGGAAGCCTGTCCGATGGCGCTCCCCAGGCAATTCGTTCGTACGGCCGTGCCGCTGAAGAGCGCTTCGAGGCCCGCGGTCGCGGCAGCTGGGCCAGAGAGGTACAGCGTTGGCGTTTTACCGTTTACCGGTGGAGAGCCGACCACGCCGCCGTCGACTACCGCTTCGGCCCGCAAAAGCAGTGCCGCGATGCGCTGTGTCCGTTCGGCGGTGATGGCGTTCGCTTCGACATACACCCCGGAGAAATTGCATGCGGCGACGTCGCGAGCGAGGCCTTCGGCGGCCGCAGGCGGACACAGGCTAATTACCGTGTCCGCCCGGTCCAGTAGCTCCTGCAGGGTAGGAACCGGTTCCAGACCATGCTGCTCCGCACGGGCAACGCTCTCGGGGCTACGCCCTGCGGTGCACCAGAGAACGGTTGACGCGTTGGTCGCCGCGCACCCCGCGACGGCAGCGCCCATGCTGCCTGGGTGCAGGATGCCGATGGTCTGCTGGTTCACGCTGCTACTCCGGTTTGGTGTTGAGCAGAATGCCGATCGCGTCGACGACATCGTTAACGGTGCGATCGGGGCTTGGAACGTCGGAAGACCAAAGGCGGCTGCGCACCCAGATGGTGCGCAGCCCGGCTCGGTGGCCGCCGCCGATGTCCCCGGCGGGGTTGTCTCCGACCATCCATGCCCGGCTATGAAGGGCGGAGCCGCAGCGTCTGGCCGCGAGCTCGAAGAGTCTGGGAGAGGGCTTCCTAACGTCGATATCGCCGGACACTGCGACTCCGTCCACGAGACCCGTAAGGCCGGCCGCGGTGAGCTTGGCGCGTTGGATATCGCTGGCGCCGTTGGTGACAACGCCGATCGTCCAGTTGTCGGCACGCAGTTGGGTCAGGCCCTCAACGACGGTGGGCCGACAGGAGGTGGCGGCCACCATGCCTTCGACGTACGACAGCCACAGACGCTCCCAAGGAATGGTCAGCGCGAAGGCTTCCTGCATCCGGACAAAGTCGGCGACGCTGACACGGTCGGCAAGTTCCGCCAGTATCCAGTTCTCGATCTCGGGGCCCAGGGCGAAACCCTGACAGACACTGGTCACCGCACTGATGAATGCTGCATTCCGGTCGACCAGAGTCCCGTCCAAGTCAAAGAGGGCAAGAGGGCGCTGCACGTCAAAGACACTACATTGCTGGTCAGCAGCCTTCGGTGCGCCGGACGATGGCAGGCCACCCACCACCTTGCTGTCGACTTTGGCGACACGCCGTCAATTCGCTTGCTCGTTGCGGCCCGTACAGGCACAGCGCTATGTATAGTTTCGCGTCTACGGATCAGTAAGGGGGCTCATGATGTCAGAGTTGTTTGATGCAGTTGACGCCCTGTTGGCGCGTCCTGCCTTCCCTCCTCCCGTACGCGCACGCCTGCGCCGCGCCGACGGGCTGACTCAAGCGGAGGTAGCTGCAGCGCTCGGCGTTTCTCGTCTCTCCTTCCAGCGCTGGGAGACAGGCCTTGCCACCCCCCACCCGCGGCACCGAGCGGCCTACACGCGCCTCCTGGAGGGACTGGCAGCGAAGCATCCTGCCGCTGTCGAGCACGAATCCACGCAAGCCGAAGCAAGTTAGAAAGACGTCATGACTGCCCTAGGTCCGTAAACGCGAAGCGGCCCCCGTCGCCACAACGGGGACCGCTTCCTAGCGATCGACTCGCCCGAGCTTCGACACTCTCGAGTCGTGAGCAGTGAGGTGACCTCTCTGCCGGGTGATGCCCGTGGATCTTACGATCCGCGCGGTCACCTACCCCCAGAATAGGCATCCGCCACCAGATAGCCAGTACAGGGCGCATTTTCACCCTAATTGTCTGGTCACATTCGCTGCTCCCGACTCCCCTACAAGGGGAGATGCACCGCATGCACAGTCAATTCCATCGGCGTCTGCCTCCAGCTGCAATCTGCGTCACTCCGGATGCGAGCGCTGTTCGAGGCTGCTGCTCCCGCCCTGGTGCGGGGGTGAAGTGATGGTCGCGAATGACGACAGCCAGTCCGTCGAGATGCTGGCCCCTGATACCACTGGGTTCTACAGCTCCAACCTGCTGGACTGGGTTCCTCTGTGCCCCCAGCTGCGAGACTCCGCTATCCGCCTGTACTGGATCATGCGTGCACTCGTGATCGAGAAGCACGGCCCGGTGCGGAAACTGACGCTGCTCCAGCTCTGCTATTTGCTGCCCGCCAAGCCTGCGGCTCCAGGAGAAACAGTGAAGCCGTCAAGCCTCGCCCGGATCCGCTCGCTGCTGGATGACCTGACAAAGGTGGGGCTGGTCACGACTCCGGACGGCAAGCAGGTCAAAACGTCCTCCCGCGCCAACGCCTCGGCAGGACCACTGCGCCTACGGATCAATGACCGTCCGTTCCCCGGCTATGCAGGGCCTCGCAACGCGTTCGCCGCTCTGGACTCCGTGCGGCCTGCGGCCGCCGATGCGGCAACGACGGCTATCCGCAAAGAGGCGGCGCGAGAGGCTGCCCGGAAGGCAGCCAAAAAAGCGGCTCGTGCAGTTGAAAGTGCGGGCCAGATTTCTGGCCCGCACATGGAAGCGGGCCAGATTTCTAGCCCGTCGGGCCAGATTTCTAGCCCGTCGGGCCAGATTTCTAGCCCAGATCCGGGCTCTGACCTGCAAGATCGCGTTCTCCCGTTCAGTCCTTCCACTCAGTCCTCCCGCTCACGTCCGACTCCCGTCCGTCCATCCGTTTCGGTAGGGGACCGCGCGAGCGAAACCGGGGACGGAGGGACGGACGGACGCGGCGTCATCGAGGACCAGGAGAAGCAGGAGCTCGGCCCGGCCGGTGGTAGAGAAACGGCGTCAGCTAGCGCCGCGCCGATCAACAAAGCAGCAACAGAAAAGCGCTCGGCGCTTGTGGTCGGTGAGGTGGCTGTGACGATGACACCCGGTATGGAGGTCCTGCGGGCCATCGCGGCAGAGGTGCCGGAATGGACTCTGACAGGCAGCACGCTGCTTGACCAGGGCCGCACGGTCACCGGCATGCTTGCCGGCGGGTTCACAGCTCAGGAGATCCGGCACGTCCTGGTCTCGAAGCCCTTGCCGGAGAAGCTGACGCACTCGGTCGGCGCGATCGTCGGTCGCCGACTGCAGGACCTGCTGACCGCCGGGCCCGCGAGCCGCGCCCGTCCCATCCCCGCGCAGTCCGCGAGCCGCCCGGAGCGCGGTGGCACCAACAGGCCGACGCCGACGCCGCCGCCCGTGGCGGAGCTCCAGGCCAGTCTGGACGCTGTGGTCCGGGGCGAGACAGCGATGCGTTGCTGCGTCGGAGACGGCGGACTGTGCGATCGCCTCGCTCTGCCTGGCGAGACCTTCTGCTCCCGGTGCCTGCACGGAGACGATCCGGTCTGTGCCGCCGGGTGCGGCCGTGCCGTGACCGCTCCCGGAGCCCACTGCATCCCGTGCGTGAACGCGGACCAGCACGACGAGGAATGCCCCGGCCACGACGAGCAGCTGTGCGGCCGGCCGGTCCAGACGGTCGGTGGCCTGTGCTGGCGCTGCGAGGCTGCCCGGACAGAACCCCGCCGCCGGTCAGAATCCAACTGGCGCGAGGAAGTAGCCGAAGCCACCACAGCAGCAGCCGCTGCAACTCTGCCCGCAGCATCCGTGGCGCCGTTCTGAGCGGCCGTCAGGCACCGATCGCCCCGCCAGTGCGGTTTACCGCGCCGACGGGGGCGAGATCGGCGCTCACGGCGGCACACAGACGATTGTGCAGCAGCGAAAGGACCCTGAATGGGCATCATCGGCGACAGCCTCGACAAAGCCGCAACCAACGTGTTCACCCGCCCGATCCCGAAAACCGCCGGCGCCCAGATCCGCTTCCTCGTGAAGCACGAGAAAGGCTCCACCCGCACGGTCGCCCAGCGCCTGGGCATCTCCCAGCGCACCGTGGAGCGCTACCTCACCGGCCAGATCAAAAAGCCCCGCCCCGACCTCGCGGAACGCCTCGCCGGCGAAGTCCGCAAGGACTGGCAGCCGTTGATCCGCCAACGCGCCCGCAAGCAGGCAGCGACCGAGGGCGGCATCACGATCGAGACCCGGGCCCGCTTCGGGTTCACCGCAGCGCCCGGAACGACGGACGACGGACGCCTCCGGCTGATTACCCAGCACCTCCCACCCGCCTACGCGGCCCGGCTGTTCGCCGCACAAGAGCAGGGCGCCACCGAGCAGCGGTTGCAGAACATTGCTGCTGAAGGGCTTCAGGAGCAGTACTTCAAGGACCGCGGCCGCCGGGCCGAGGGGCTCGTGGTGGAGCTCACCGATATCGACTACATCGAGCTTGGCTACTAGCTTTTGGAACGGAGGTTCGAATTATGGGGTTACGAGAAGTGGTCCGAAGCCTGCGTATACCGGACTGTGGGGCCCAGTACGCCCCTGGCCGGGGCATCGTTAGGCAGCACACGCCCGCCCGTCGTGGCGTGATCGTGTGTACGGCAGCAGCAGGAGGAGAACGGTGAGCGACCGCAGCGCCATCGAATGGACCGAGGCGACCTGGAACCCGACCACCGGCTGCGACCGTGTCTCGTCCGGCTGCGACAACTGTTACGCCCTGACGCTTGCGAAGCGGCTCAAGGCGATGGGTGCGGCGAAGTACCAGAACGACGGTCACCCCCGCACGTCCGGCCCCGGTTTTGACGTCACTTTGCACCCGGACGCGCTGAGCGTCCCCTACGGCTGGAAAAGCCCGCGGGTGGTGTTCGTCAATTCGATGTCCGATCTCTTCCATGCGCGGGTGCCGCTGGACTTCGTCCGTGAGGTGTTCAAGGTCATGGCCGATACGCCGCAGCACACCTACCAAGTGCTGACCAAGCGGGCCCGGCGTCTGCGGCAGATCGCACCGAAGCTGGACTGGCCGGCGAACCTGTGGATGGGCGTGTCCCTCGAGACGGAGACCGAGCTGCCGCGCGTGGACGACCTGCGCCACGTGCCTGCAGTTGTGCGGTTCCTGTCCTGTGAGCCGCTGCTCGGGCCCCTGCCCGACCTGGACTTGGACGGTATCGGCTGGGTCATTGCCGGCGGCGAATCCGGAGCGGGCCACCGCCCCTTGGACGAGGCTTGGGTGACCGGGATCCGCGACACCTGCCAGGACGCCGGCGTGGCGTTCTTCTTCAAGCAATGGGGCGGGCGCACGCCGAAGGCCGGCGGCCGCATCCTGGCGGGCCGCACCTGGGACGAGATGCCCCTGCCGATCGCAGCCTGACCCACGCAAAGAGCACTGGCCCTGGCGGGTGCATCCGCCAGGGCCTTCGCGTGTCAGGCGGCAAGACGGCCGGGCCGCACGACGATCTCGCGTATTTTCCGCTGACCCACGCCGTCGCTGGGTGTCCTTCCCCGTTCGTGCAGCAGCCGGACCGCTTTGCGTACGGCGGGCTCAGTGACCTGCCCGTAGTACTTGCCAAAGATCTCCAGGGTGTGGTCGACCAGCTTCACCGGCCGGCCCGTGCGGCGCAGCAGCTCCTCTAGGTTGTCTGCGATCTTGGGGACAGCCTTGGCCTCGACTTCCTTGGGATCTGGCGCCATGGAGAAGAGCGCCGGATCCTCGCGTAGTTCGAGGGTCTTCCACCATTCGTCACGGGCACGGGCCACCGTGTCGCCGAACACCCACAACCCATACTGGCTGCGGGTCGCGAACACCAGGTGATACACCGGTTTCACAGTCGGCGAATGGGCCACTGCCACCGACTGCACGAACATGCCGGTCCGCAGCGCCAGACGCCGCTTGTACTCGGCCGCCACCGCCTGCGCCGCATCCTGCCCCGGCCGGCCGGCAGCGAAGTACTCACGCCACCAGGGGCCGCCGCAAACTTCGTCGAAGCGTTCCAGTGACCGCTCGTTGCCCTTGGGGGAGCGGACGTGCCCGCCCAGCCGCTGCACCGCCATCATGCTGAAGTTCATCAGCAGCTCGGTCGCCGGCCGCCGCTCCCGCCGGTGCTGCGCCAGCACATTCACCAGGCGATCCATCGGCAGACACAGCCCGCACGGATCCAGGAACAGGAACAACGGCACCCCGGCAGCCTGCCGCACCACGTCATCGAGCACGTCGTCGACACCGCCCTGGTGCGCCTCGGCCTGCACGCCGCGGTTGCGGTAACCGCTGACGACCTCCTCCAGCCGTGCGAACGACTTCGCCTGTTGTTCGACGAAGAAGCACGAGAGATTGAGTCCGAGCTTGCGGTGATGGGAGGCCACTCGCAGGGCTATCTCTGCAGAGCCGGGCTCACCGCTCGCGTAGCGGCCCTCACCTGCATATCCGTCCAGGTACACGACGCGTTTGTCCTGCGACTGCGTTCCCGTCATCCCGCCGAAAGGCGGGAGATACCGCTTGAGGAGTTCATGCTTGAAGACGCTCGGTAACGCCTTGCCCTGCCAGTAGGCCCCGCCCGTGCCAGATGACATGTCCCCACCCCTGCCACATCAGTGTCGGCTCCATCACAGATAGTGAAGCAAGCGGCAAAGTTCGGGCAAGACCACCTGAAGCGGCCTGCTCAAAGGCACACTCAGGCAGAGGGAGACTTTCGGGCGGTTCCCCCACGGAGAGCTACCGGGGCATCCACCGTGGCAGGACCCGTGGCTTGGCTACCTGTCGGATGCCTCGCCGCACCTCTGAGCTGGGCAAACACAAAAATTCCTGACGCTCCCCCGTAGACATTTAAGTAAGTCGTTGATAGTCTTGCCGGGCCAGACCGCTCCTGCGTACGCAGAGCCTGCGGTTAGGCTGATCGACAGCAGGCCCGCGGCTCACGCCGGGGCCTGTTTTTTATGGACATCTGCAGGAGAGTTCCATGTCATGCAGATACTGGGCGTACCAGTCCCACATGAACTGCCTGCTCCGCTTCTTGCGGGCTGCCTGATAGGCACAGTGCACGGCCAGGTCTGCCATCTGCACGAGTTGACTCGCCTGGGCCGGCTGCAACCAGCCATCTTCGATCACGCGCCTTGAGTCCAGCTTCAGGCCACGATGAGCAGCCCGCACATGAGGGTCCTGCACATTGTCCTTGCCCCCGTCGACGATCACTGCGCCCCACGCATCCTCCTTCTCCAGCTCCGCGTTCAGGGCTTTGATCAGTGCCACGTAGGCGTCTGCTTTCACCGCCCCGGGCGTCTCGCAGGTCAGGATCCGCACGTGGTGATCCTTCAGCACACCGATCTGCTTCAGTGCTTTCTCTGCGATCTCGCGGCGTAAGCCCTGGCTACTGTTGACCAGGTTGTCCGGCTGATCCGGCACGGGCTCGCCCTGGCCCTTGAGCCACTCGTAGGTGTGCAGTTCGAAGTCCGCCGGCACACCGTGCTTCCTATAGAGCCATTTGCGGAACAACAGCCACTGACGCAGCACCTTGGACCAGCGTTCCATCGGCACCAGTAACGCGGTGTACAGGCTTGATATCTCGTCACCAGAGTCGTCGGTGTAGATCAGGTAGCTGGTCACCCGCACACTGTAGAACCCGATGAAGCCGCTGGAGAGCAAGCTCGGTAAGACGAGACGCCCTGTCAACCGATCTCCCCCGGAAGCGTCTCGCTGCTGAAGTCCGCAAGGTGGCAGCCGTTGGTCCGCAAGCGGGTCGGCCGGCAGCGACCGCTACCTGCATCACGATCGAGACCCGGGCCCGTTTCGGGTTCACGGCAGCGCCCGCAACGACGGACGTACCCGGCTGATTACCGGATCAAGCGACATTGTCGCCGAAGGACTGCAAGAGATCTATTTCAAAGACGGAGGCGCCGGGCAAATGAGCTGCTTGTTGAATTCACCGATATCGACTATGTCGAGACGGAGTACTCATGAGGCCCACGTGGTAGTTTCTCGGGTTCTGGCGCCGCCTGCTGGCGAGCGCCAAAGCAGCCGAGCGACAGCCGCGGGCGACGCCGAGTTCAGCGTCCGAGCACTTCCCGAGCCGGAGACGGTGCCGGACAATGCCTCGGCCATCGATGCAGCCCGCGTCCAGCGCCGTCGCCAGGCCTGCCATCGAGGCCGCTGTCCAGCGGCGGGCCCGTGCCGAGCGTGCCGCCCAGAAGGCCAAGACCGCGGCTGTTGTCGTGCATCCTGCCCCGCTGCTACGGCACGATCACGGCGATGGACTGTGGGACCAACACCCGAGTGGCACGATGAGTTGGGAAGAAAGGTGGCGGTTCGTGCGGGGTGACAGGCGGCAGATTCAGACGGCGGTCCTGGGAAGTGACGACTCGGAGGAGCCGCTGATGCTGCCGCTGGAGGCGATCGAGCTGGACGTCTTCCGTCGCCGGCACGAGCACGACACGTTCTGGTGCGGGCTGCTGCTCGGCGGCTGCGGCGTTCAGCTGACAACGAAGCTCTACACCGACCGGGTCTGCCACTTTGCTCACTACCCAGGCGCGGACGGGCTGCCCCACCTTTGCGGCCGCCATGCCCGGGGTGTAGCTAGCGCCGACCACCTGTATGTGAAGTCCGCGGCCGCCGCCTGGCTCCGAGACCACGATGACCAGGCTGACTTCGACTTCGCCCAGCCCGGCGGCGCAGCGATCGGCTCGGTGGTCGACATCCGGTTCAAGCACGGCGGGCTGCGTGTGCACCTGGACCAGGCGGTGGCGCCGGTGTGGGATGAGGATGGCCGTGAACCCGTGCTCGGGATGTCGGTGCCGGTGGATCGGGACACGCTGATCCACCGCTGGTACGTCCACCGCATCCGTCTGGACAGCGAAGGCACTGCCCGCCGGGTCCGTATCGGCACCGAGGCATTCGCGAGGCCCATCGAGTGGTTCGCCCTGGACGAGTGCGCGATGACGGAACGAGGCCTGTCGACGCCGGCAGTGGAGCAGATCGTCCGTTCCCGCCGTACCCGCCCTGTCTCAGCGTGGGCCGTGGGCAGGACCAAAAGGGTCCCGGATGCACAGGCGCGAGCGCAGGTGCTGCTGCGCAAGCTGGCCGACGCCCGCAAGGTGGGGTCCGTTGTCGTCGTGACCCGGGTGTGCCGTGACATAGCCGCTGTGACCGGCATGGAGGAGGAGATGCAGGCGCAGCTGACGAACGCCGTCTCGGACGCGGAGCGCTGGCTGGTTGCGCAGGCCGATGTGCGGCGGAAGCTGTTCTCCGATTTAAGCGAGGCCGTCGCATCGAGGACCATGGATCAGGTCCGTCAGCTCCTGGTGCGTGTCAACGCGACCTCGAGTCACGACCGCACCGAAGACGAGAACGTCATTGCGGACGCGGCCGCCGAATGTATTGCGGCATTCGCGCGGCAACGGCAGACTGCGGCAGCGGCCAAACGGGCCAAGCAGGAGGACAGCGCGGCGAGGCGGGCGGCCGAGCGTGTGGAGGCACTGCTGGCGGCTCTGGAGCGGCGCGGAATCAGTCAGCCGCGGAATACGATGCGCAAGCTGGTGAAGGACCTCACGTACGCGGCGGTACAGGCCAGTGGCCGTATCGACTCCCGCCAGCAGGAACAGATTCGCATCTGGAAGACCCGTGCCGGCATCGGAAGGCCGCCGGCGAATGCCAGTCGCCGGACCGCGGCGCCAGCTAAGCGCGCGTCACCGAAGCGGAAGCCGCCGCTGCACGAACAGGTGGAGCGCCGCTCGTGGTCCAAGAACGAACGCAAGCCCCGAGCCGAGCAGAGCACCCAGCGCCCGCCCTCGCAGCAGCAATCGCCTTCGTGGCAGGTCGTGGATGTCGCCTGTCCTACCTGCGAGGCAGCACCCGGCACGCGCTGTAGAACACCCGACGGCCGCCCGCACCAGCCCCGTGTGAGGCAGTTCAGCCGCCGATTCCCATCTCACTGAATGTCATCATGCGGCAGTCGTGGTCGGGTCATGGCAGGGGCATCGGCCATCGGCTTGGGTCTGTCACAGGATCGGTCGCCGTTGGTGGCCGACCGTTAGGCAAGGCGTCCCGGCGTTGGGGAAGCCTGCCCGGCCGCCGTCATCGCGCACACCCCGATCGCAAGCAGCGTGGCCAGTCGATATCGAACGCCCCGCGGATCACGCGGGTCGGGCACCTTGGCCAGCGCCTGGAGCAGCCCGTCCGCCGACACTTTCCCGACCACACCGGTGGACGAGCAGGGCGACGTGCCCAGGGACACGGACATGAGGGAGGATGGAGCGACGAGCATGGCAGCCTTGCTGATCTGGGAGCGTAGAGAACTCCATGATCCACAAGAGCCATGCTCGTCTCATGTCCGGGCATCGATGATCAACCGGTCAAAACCGGGAGCGACGGGATTCTCCCCGGGGCCCTGCTTCAAGCGGAACGTGCTTTCGTGAATGGCGGGAGCTCCTGAGGGGGGTTACTCAGGCTTGTCGGGGCGTGGCAGAGGTGATGCCCGCCCGGCCGGAGGCGGGCAGGCGGTCGGGCCTGGCGCCGATCAAGGTCAACTTCGCCGGGATGCGACCTGTGGGAGCTACCCGAGTGCGGGGACGTCGTCACGTATGCCTGCCCCTGCGAGTGGATGCGTGGCGGGTCGCTGCCCCCTTGGTGGGGGATTTCCTCGCTGCTGTTTTCCTGTCCGCTGCTTTCCTGGCCATGGCTTTCTTGGCGGGAGGGTTCTTCGGCCCCGGCTTCCGGTCGGTGGGCTTCTCCGGCTTCTTCGCTGGTCGGCGCCTGGAGTGACGGGGCGGCTCCGGTTCCTCGTCCTCTTCCGGCTCTTCGTCCTCGTCTTGGTCTTCGTCCTCGTAGTCGCCGTCGTCCTGATCGTCCTCGGTGTCGTCTTCAACCTCGTCCGTAGCTTCCTCGTCCGATTCTTCGTCTTCCGGTTCCTCGCCAACTTCGCTGTCCAGGACGGATCCTGTCCGAGACTGGAGGGCGCCGCCGAGGGATGAGAGACCCCGGTTGACCGCTGCTGACATAGCGGCACGTCCTGCATCGAGCAGCTGGCCGCGGATTTGTTCGCTGAGCTGTTCGAACAGCGGATTCTCTGTGAGCTTGCTGATTCCCTGGCTGGTCACTGTTGTGGGATCCAAGCCACGGGCGGCCGCCAGGGACAGAAGTCCCAGGAGCAGCCTTCCCTTCTTGGTCCGGCCGGCCAGATAGCCGGCCGCGAAGCCGGCGGCAAGAGTTGCCTTGCTGTTGCTATCCATAACAATGACCCTTGTAGAGCAGGCGCTCGATGCCCCCGCCGCTGTCTGTACCCGTAATCGCGGGCACAGACGTCGGGGAGGACGCACTCTCGTGCGGTAAAAGAGGGGGAGTAGCGCCGGTTGAACGACAACAATCCCCACGTCCCCTACCTTCCAGTTTCCTCCGTGCCACGGGGCGGCGCATCTTCGGCAGGAATCCCGTCGCCGGTTCACCAAGGAAGAGCGCGGGAAGGGTCGCGCGCCTCCAGCCTGAGGGCGGGCTCGAATCGCTCCGCGATGGATGATGCGCAAGCGCTGACCGACCAGAGCGGACCCATCCGTTTCGCGCTTCGCGCGGCCCGACGTCGCCGAGTAGGGGCGTCACCGGTCGACGGCCAGCAGCTCAGTAGCTGAAGGCGGCGTTACATCGCCCCCCGAAGCTGTGGCCGCCGTTTCGACTGGAAACGCTGGTGACAGTGGCACGGTCAGGCTTCTCGGCGATCCGCTCAGCGAATGCGTGGGAGGGCTTCTCGATGTCCTCGGGCCAGGCGGGAACGGATGTAGGGGCTCATGTTGAGCGGCTGGGCGATGGCACCGCCGGAGACTGCCTATTGATGGGTGTGACAGCCCTGCCAGGCCCTGTTGCCTCCTGCGATCACTGCTGTAGAGGGCGGCGGCTGTGTCGGGGCCGTTGATGTGGGTGGGACGGTCACGCTCGCGATCACGACAGTCACCACGGAGTTGGCCGCACAGTCCTTGACCTTCTCCCCGTCGGTATGTGGCCACGGTAGTCGGTTGGGCTGGGCTGTGACCTGCACAGATGTGTGGTGCTACGCGTACGCGTAGATCCCCTGATGGCTCATCAGTGCGGAGGGCGTGACGTCCCACGGCGGCATGGGCTCGTTGAGGCTGTACACCCGGTCGCTCTGCGGGTCCTGGGACGACAGTTTCATCACGGGCAGAAAACCCGCGTGCGGGTGTGCCTGTTGCCAGCGGTCCCAGAGAAGGTCGACGAACGAGTGGTGCAGCCAGAAGACCGGGTCGTTGGGTGAGGTCCCGGAGTTCATCAGACCGCCGACCCAGCGGTGTACCAGGTTGTGGTTGCGCCATTTCGGGCCGCCGGCGACCGACCAGCCTTCGAAGGCGTTGCGGAAACCCAAGGCCACCGTGGAGTCCCAGGGAGGCGCATCGTAGACGGGCTGCTCCAGCGCACTGGCCACGTCGGCCGCGGTGGGCAGTGCGACCGGGTCGGCGGGGCGGCCGAAGTTGCGGGTGAGGAATCTGCGGTTCGTTACTCCCACCCGGATGTCCCAGTTCCCCCGGTTGTATGCGAAGGGGCCCGTCATGACCTGCCGATCGCCGGGACGGCCGTTACCGCCCATGAAGTCGTCGGACCAGAGCGAAGCGGCCGGTGTGCTGTCCACTGTCCAGTCCCAGTACGGCACGCTGACCCCGGGGGCCACGGCTTGCAGAGCGCGCTCGAACTCCAGCAGGAAGCGGCGGTGCCAGGGGAAGAAGGTCGGCGCCATATGGGCGACCCGCGGCCCCTCGGAGCCGTCAGTGACGTAGTAACGGTCGTGCAGGCGGACGAAATCGTCGTACTGGCCCGAGCGCTTGAGTTCGAGTACGGCACCGACGAAGCGTCTCTTCTCCGCGGTGCTGAGATCCCTCTGGTTCTTGCGGGTGTACACGCTGCGCGACCTGCCCCTCAGAGAGTCTGCATGGACGTCAACGACAGTTCAGCCGAACCCAGTTCGTCGACCGCGGCGCGGGCGACATCGAGCGGCGTCGGGTACGACTCGTAGTGGTTCACCATGCTGAGGTAGCTGCCGTCGGCCCGCCGCATCACGTGCAACGGCCTGCCGTCGACCAGGATTTCCGTGCCGTCCACGGTGGCGCCGCCGTGAATGTGCCGACCCCGGTACATCTCGTCGAAAGGGTGACGCAGCCCCAGCGCCGGGGTCTGCGCGGCGTCCTCGTCCGCCGCCATCACCGGAGTAAGAGCTCCGGCGGTGCCCCCAACGACACTCAGTGCGAACACCCCCCGCAGAACGGCTCGCCGCGGCACATACGACAGCCACCTCACCCCGGCTTTGTTCGGACTGGACGCTTCCATGCCGGCTCCCTCCGATTCGGCTCCGCTGAGCTGTGCGGTCCGCCATGCAGGGGTGCACGGGCGGGCGCGCCTCGTCCGTGACAACGAGACCGCGATAAAAAACAGTTCTACACACAAAAAGCCTGCATATGCCGCACTTGGATGTCCGGGTCACCGGGGACTTCACGGCCCTGCGGCTGTACGGGCCAATCCGCTCACCCGCCGGTGGAACTTCACGCCCGGGACCAATACGTGCCACCGACCCCCTTTCGATACGCCACAAGGACCGCCGGAAGTACCTGTACAGGACCAAGGTGTTCGGCCCATGAGTGTCCCGGCTCAGTCCGCAGTGCCGCACGCACCTCAGCCCCAGGGCGAATGTGGCCGACCCGCGTTCTGGCAACTGCCGCACTCCGCGCGTCTGGAAGCCTTTGCCGCGCTCCGGCGCCCTGACCGGCCCGCGTACATCATGGAGCGTGCGGCGTTCCGAGCGGGGCCTCTGCGCACGGGTCAGGCATGCGGGCCCGGTGCAGGCGAGCCGGTGCAGCTCTTCGCGTGCGGCTGGCGCGCCGCCGGGCACGGTGGACCAGAACGGGTGTCATCAGAGCAGGGTGGACAGTGCCAGGAGCCGGCGACGGGGCAGCCCGGTTTCGGAGCTCTGCCGCTTCCGCCTGTGCAGCGGAGCCGTTGGTGGCGCACTGGCAGGGCGGTTATCCGGCCGCACGCCCCGGCCGGTGCGGACGTGAGCTTGCGCCTTCAACCGATCGCCCGCCGCGCCGCCACCGCGCGGGGCGCCGTGCTGCATTTCCTTGACCCGCACGAGATGGGCGCCCACGTGTTGTCCAAGCGTGACACGTGTCGCCTGTACCGGATCGAGGCCGAACTGGAGGTCGAAGCCGAGAAAGTCACCCACCAGTTCCTCGGCAAAGTCATTCTGCAGAACCGGCACGCCGAGAACGAGGCCGCCCGCGAAGAGGGCCAGAGCGCGAACGCCACCGTCTGAACCCACCGCTGACCTGCTCGATTCGTCACCACCACGCGAAGGGCACTGGACATGGACTGGAACACCGGCGACCACCGCATTACCGGCCTCGAGCACGCGAACGGGGCCAGCGTCATCGGCCGCCGCGCTGGCTGTATCGGCACCCGCGTGGTGGCGAGGGTCGCATGAACCAGACACGCGTCAACTGGATCCGGGGCATCACGGTCCGCCAGCCCTGGGCGACCTGCCTCCTCACCGGTGCCAAGACGATCGAGAACCGTGCTTCACCAGGCTGGCCGCGAGGCCTCTACCTCCTGCACGCCGGACTCGCCGTCGTCGAACGGGCCGCGCTGCACCTGCCGCTGGTCGCCACCACCATCCGCGGTCGCCACCTCGAGCGGGGCGCGGTCATCGGTGTCGCCCGCCTCGCCACCGTCCACCCGGACGACGGGCGCTGCACTCCGTGGGCCGAACCCGGCCGGTTCCACCTGGTCTTCACCGATGTCCAGGCGCTCGCCCTCCCGATCCCCATACCGGCGGGCGCGCTCGGACCGTGGAAGCCCAGCGAGGACCTTGTGGACCAGGTGCGCCTGCAACTCCCTGACCTGCATGCCCCGGAGGAAACTTGAACGGCAACCACACAAGGAAGGCTCGTCGCTTGGGTCCTGTTTCGTATGCCGGTCCTGGGTACCGGCGTGTCGGGGTGATCGTGGGGTGGGTGGTGGCAGGCTGATGATGCATCCAGCAATTGCCTGAGGCAATTTCTGTATTGGCCTGTTCCTTCGGGCTGGGGCGTTTGACTGGTCGCTCTCCCTCCGGTTGTCAGAGTGCGTCCGGGCCATCGCCGGTGATGCCGGTTGCCACCTGTCACGGTGGTTGCGCATGCTGTGACGGGTGGCGGGACCGAGGCGTATGCCCGTGAGTTGGCGCCGCTGGTGTTGCCGCCTCAGGAACGCCGTTCGTCCAGCTGAACGGTGATCCGTTACCCGTGTCTGGTTGCCAGGAGGGTCACGCTCCTCGTATGCCGGTGATCCACGGCGCGTGATGGGTGGCGGGGTGACGGAGGGAGGCATGATGGAGTCATGCGGACCCAATCTGTTCTCGTCTTTGACGGCGACTGCGCCTTTTGTACGACGTCTGTGAAGTTCGCCGAGCGGTACGTGCGGCCCCGCTGCGAGATCACCCCGTGGCAGTTCACGGATCTGGGCCCCCTCGGTGTTCATGAAGAGCGGGCGACGTATGAATTGCTGTGGGTCACGCCCGCAGGAGCGGTGTACGGCGGCGCACAAGCCGTTGCCAAGCTGCTTCTGAGTGCGGGCAGGGGCTGGGCGGTGCTGGGAGCGCTGCTCAGGCTTCCGCCACTGCGTTGGATGGCCCGCGCCGTCTACCGGATCGTCGCGAACAACCGCGATCGCATGCCGGGCGGTACGCCGTCCTGTGCGCTCCCTCCGGGTTAGGTGCCGCGCAGTTGCCCTGCGCGGCACCTGGGCCGTGACTGGTGGAGCGTCCGGCTCGCCGCACAGGGCTGGCGATACTGCTACAGAGTGGGCAGTCGTGCCGCGCGGAGTCGAAAGTGCGGGCGCACGGAGCCGATCTCAGCACCTACGGTGTGTGTTTCCGACCCGCAACTGCCCCGTCTCGGGTGGGCGTGCAGTCCAGTTTGTCTGTCCGGGCCTTCGGAAAAGCGTGCAGTTCAAGTCCCCGCTGAAGCCGGATTTTGCCCACACCAGTGCGTCGGTAGGCGCGCTGCCACAGGGGTGCCAGTGCTCGGTAGAAACGATCCGGAAGGAACACGGCATCCGCGATGATCATGGCGCCCGAAAAGAGGGGCAGTCCCATGAGGAGCGCGATGCTCAGGTGCATGCCCAGCAGCATGGTCAGGACCGGGTATTTGAGCCTGCCGAAGAGCACGAAAGGGAAGGAGACCTGGAGCAGCACCGTCAGATAGGCGGCGATGGAGATCAGTACCGAGTGTTCGTCCACCATGTGTGACAGTGCGGGCCATGGCTGAAAGAGCCGCAGGTTCAGGACGTAGTGGAGAGCGGTTCCGTTGCCCCAGGAGCTGCCCTGGACCTTGTACAGGCCGGCGCATCCGTAGAGGAAGCAGACCTGGACGGCGATGATGAACATTCCGCAGTTGTGCATCACGGTGGTCAACGTGGCACGTGCGTAGCGCAGTTGGCAGCCGAAACTATCCGTCTGCGGGAGGCCGGCGGGCGGGGATTTCAGTCTGGACCTGCGCGCGTCCAAGGACCAGCGCCGGCCGCACGCTGTGAGCGTCAGGTAGAGGGCCATGAGGAGGATGAGATTGTCGCCTCCGTCCGTCATGAAGATGGCCCTGGCGTGAAATGACGCCACGATGAGGGCGAAGAGAACCGATACCGCCCTGGTCCGCCAGCCGAGCATGAGCAGTGCGGAGATGATCAGGGCGGCCGCGTAGCAGAACTCGAAGTAGAGCCGGCTGTCGGACAGGGTCAGGATGCTGGACCAGCCCGTCTGGCCGAAGAGTTGCCTGGCCAGCCCAGGCGTCCAGGGCGACCCGGGACCCCAGATCTCGTCGCGGTTCGGGAACTCCCGCAACAGGAAGAACAAGTAGAGGAATCCATAGCCGATCCGCAGCGCCGCAGCCGCATACAGGGACACCGGATGTTCGATCAGGAGGCTCTGGAGCGCCGTGATCCGGTCGAAGAGCCATTGTGCGATGGCACCGGCCGGCCGGTCGGCGGCCCGCTGAGGTGCGCCTGCAACGCAGGGCGCCTGGTCAGTTGTCATGAGAGGTCACCTTCCACCAGGGCAGATAGCGTGTTTCTCCGGGCGGCGCGCTCCGGCTGGTGTTGTTCGTTGAGCCGGGCGCGGCGATGTGCAGCATGAGCACCCGAAGCTGGACGGACTCGATCGCGCCGCGCCGGTGAGCCTCGCTGCGCTGCACGGCGATATTGCGCAGGTACTGCTGCATCATCAGGGCGCGCGCTGAACGTGGTTGGTCGTCTCCTCCGTGTGAGTCGAGGTAGGAGGACCAGGCCCGGCGCAGCATGTTCTGGGACGTGTGACTCGGGAAGGGGTCGTGTTCGACGGCGGAGTCGTCTACGGCGGTCAGATTGAACCATGGACTGACGTGCATCTTGCCGTCGGCGGAGGTGTGCGCGGTTCTCGCGGAGATCTGCTGGTTGACGGCCTCCGGATCCGGTGCGAAGACCCGCCAGTTTTGCTCGAACAGCGGGTAGACCCATGCGTTGACCTGGCGGCTGTATCGCTGAGACACCGCATTTGATGGGGCGACGTATAAAAACACTAGAAGAACATGGACCAATGAGGTCGTTACAAACAGGCCAGTGACAACCGCCGCTACCGTCTTCAAAGAACCCTGCAGTCCGGCCGGCCTTGCAGACACATCGGATTTATCGCGCTCTTCCGGCACCGGCTCAATGGCTTGCTGTCGTTCCTTGAGATCTGCTGTTTCCATTTCACCCGGCACAACCCCACCCGGACTTTCTGACTCGGCTGTTTGCATCCGTATTTCCTGGCAGTCCACTACGGCGGCGTGTGGCGGAATCAATGCCGATTCCGCCACACGCCGCCAACCCGCTAAGCGGTTACGCGCGTCCTAGACGGCGCAGCACTCACTTCTGCGGGCTCACCATCCCTGATCACCCTGACCCTGGTCATCACCCTGGTCGCTGGGCTGGTCGCCGTATCCCTGGTCGCCCTGCTCCTTGTCTTCGCCGCGCGCCTGCCATACGAGGTGCTTGGCATACTCGTTAGCGGACTCGCTGACGTTCTTGCCGTACTTGTTATCGGGAATGCCGTGGTCATCGCCGTGACCGGGCTTCTCGTGCTCGTAGCCGTGACCGGGCTTCCCGTGCTCGTAGCCGTGACCGGGCTTCCCGTGGCCGTGGCCATGGTGCGGCGGGGGATAGCCACCGCCGCCGGTGGTTCCGGCGGTCGTGCCCGCCGTGGTTCCGGCAGTTGTGCCCGCGGTTGTGCCCGCGGTGGTACCGGCCGTGGTTCCGGCAGTGGTGCCCGCGGTCGTGCCCGCGGTGGTTCCGGCCGTGGTTCCGGCGGTCGTGCCGGCCGTAGTGCCGGCGGTGGTGGTTCCGGCAGTTGTGCCCGCGGTCGTGCCTGCGGTGGTTCCGGCGGTTGTGCCGGCCGTAGTGCCGGCGGTGGTGGTTCCGGCAGTTGTGCCCGCGGTTGTGCCTGCGGTGGTTCCGGCGGTTGTGCCCGCCGTGGTTCCAGCGGTGGTGCCCGCCGTGGTTCCGGCGGTGGTGGTGCCTGCGGTAGTGCCGGCGGTGGTGGTTCCGGCGGTGGTCGTACCCGCAGTGGTGGTGCCCGCGGTAGTGCCAGCAGTGGTGCCGGGGCTGCACGTGGGCCGGGTGATCCTGTTGTTGTCCAGCGTCACCGAGCCATTACGGGCCAGGGCCCGACCATCAATGCTTGCCCCGGTGGTCGCACCGATCGAGGTCAGGGCCAGGATGTTGCCCACGAAGGTGGAGTCGGTGCCCAGCGTGGCCGAACTACCGACCTGCCAGTACACATTGCACGGCGCGGCACCGTTGATGAGGAGGACCCGGCTGGAAGACGCCGTGGTCAGTCCCGATCCCACCTGGAACACCCACACGGCGTCGGGGTCACCCTGGGCGTCCAGGGTCAGCGTGCCGGTCAGCCCGAGAGTGGAAGAGGCGGTGTAGACGCCGGGGACCAGCGTCAGCCCACCGGCGTCCGGGGGGAGCGCCCCGTCTGTGGCCTGCCCAGCCGCGTCGTTATACGCCGCGACCAGATCGGATTGTGCCTGCAGAGCCACAGGTCCCGCGGAATACTGGGCGCCGTTCACGAGGCCGGGCGGGAATCCGGTGATAGCAGTTCCCGGACTTACCCCGAGGTCTCCGGTGATCACCGAAGGACCCGTATTGGTGACGGACGCACCAGCCAGAACCGCGAAACTGTCCGCCGTTCCCAGAGGCACAGGGGTCGCGATGGCACTCGCCTCTGGCGAAGCCACTGCGACGACAGACACGGCGAGCAGCGGAGTGACTACCGCAGCGATCCAGATCGGCAGTCTTCGCCGGTGCGTCGCGTTCAAACGATTAGACGTCATCGAAGGTGCACTCCTGAGAGCGTCGAGAGAGCGGATCGGGTAGTTCGGATATCCAAACCCCCAATTCTGTCGCCCCGCATATTACGCAGTAAATTTCGACGAATTGCAATGCATTAGGGTGAATAAAAGCAAGGTCGGGAATATATATATTTATATGAGAAATTGACTCGGTTGCGACAGAGTCACGTCCGTCACCACATGGCGGCCTGGACTGCTTTTCCGTACAGGGGAAGGAGCCGGTCGGCGGGTGGCGTGACGACGGGGCCGCACGATTCGGCGCGGCCCCGTCGTCCGGAAATTAGGTGCTCGAGCGCTGAGGCGAGCGGGTGGCGGCCGGGAGAGTCGCAAGGGCAGGTACACCTGGAATGGTCGGCAGCTTCGGGAGGCCCGGAATACTGGTCGCCGGGAGGCCGCCGCGAGCTGGATGCCGCCAGGACGTTCCTGGTCGGTGATCGTGTTCTGGACCGCGGCGACGGTTGCCTTGGGGCCCCTTGACCGCCTTCCGGAATCAGTGTGTGGTGACCTTGGTCTGGAGGTCCGCCGCTGCCTTCACCTTCAGATCCGTCCCCCAGCCGGCCATGGCGAGAGACCCGGATGGTGTGCGGCGCCGGGCGTGGCGGGGGCAGCCTCGGTCACCCCGGCGAGGGCGTCCTTACCCTGCATGCCGAGCTTGTTGGCGTCTGGGCGGGCCGCTTGCCGTCGGGTGCCTTGAGCACGGCGTCGGCGAGGTCGGTGACGGGGCACAGGACACCGGCGGCGTCGGGGGCGGACACGCCGGAAAACAGCCGACTGGCAGCCGAGAATGGTGAGCCTGTGCTGCCGAAGGCGAGGGTGCCAATATCGCGGTGGAGACGCTCGCCAGGGATCGAATCCAGGCACTCAGGGCTGGATCGCTGCGTCGATGTACGTGCTGGTGGCGTCGGTGATGAAGTCGCGGCTGCTGGCAGGGTCGAGAGCCTGGGTCTGGAGGTGGTCGTACATCATGCTGTAGTGCTGCACGTCGGATGGCTTCTCCAGCAAGAGATCGCTGGTGCACCGCTCCAGGAACACCACTGCGTCGGGGATGTCGGCGGACCTCAGGATGGAGAACTGTCCTGACAGGCCCGGGTGGGCGCCCGCCGTGTAGGGGAGGACCTGCACGGTGATGTGTGGCTCGCCACTGAGTGCTTTCAGGTGCTCCAGTTGTTCGCGCATGACGGCAGGACTGCCGACGACGCGGCGCAGAGCCGATTCGTCCACGACGACCCGCAGGTGCAGCGGGCAGGCAGGGTCGTAGATCCGGTGCTGACGACGCAGCCGCACCTTGAGGCGCGTGGCGGCCTGTTCGACAGTGAGCAGAGGGATCGTTTCCTCGATGACCGTCTGAGCGTAGGCAGGGGTCTGCAGCAGGCCGGGGATCACCATGGGCTCGTAGGCGTGAAGGGAGGAGGCGTCCGTTTCCAGGCCGATATAGGCGCTGTCGGAGAGGTCGCCATAGGTGTGCCACCAGCCCCGCTCACCGGATTCCCTGGCCATCTCCATCAGAGAGTCGATGATCTGTTGGTCGATCACTCCGTAGATCGCGCAGAGGTCACGCACGTCGCGGGGGCTGGTGGCGCGGTTGCCGTTCTCCAGATGGCTGATCTTGGGCTGAGAGACCATGAGCCGCTCGGCCACCTCTTTGCTCTTCAGCCCACTGGCCATGCGGAGCCGGCGAAGCTCGGCTCCAAGACGGCGTCTCCTGACGGTGGGATTGGATTTCGCCCACACGCGCGGCGTACCTCCGGTTTCAAGTTGTTGTGCTGGACCCGCAGGCTGCCATGGGGCAAGGGCTGCCGGACACGTGCCATGCCGTTGCGATCACAGGCAGCACAAACAGATTCTTACGCTGGCATTTGCCCAGCTCGAGCGGCGCCGGAGCCCTCGTTGAAATGCGAAACAGACGCTCACGCCACAGACCCGAGGCGGAGACACCGCGCGTCCACAACGGTGCTGGTTCTCATCGACATCTCCAGGCCTGTGATCGCTACGTACTGCCCAGAACCATCGACCAAACGTGGAGCTCACCGACTGTCGGGGCGGGAGCAGGAATCCGCGAGTACGCGGAGGGTGGCCTGCCGCCGCGACGGACAGACGGGTACGGGTACCCCTCCGATGCTGCCGCATCGTGCTCAATCACAAGGCGCCCGGCTCCCTGTACGGAGGGGGTCAGCGCTTGCGGGCGTTCGCCGTGTTTCGGATGGTGGGGTGTGTGATGTGTGCGTGGGGTCGGCGTCGGCGGGAAGAGCGGCTGCGGTTGCGGGCGGCCGAGCATGACCGGTTGCGGCTGGTGTGCGCGGTGGACTGGGCGATCACGGTGGCGCGCCGGACGGCGGCGCCGGGCGACCTGGTAGTGGTCACCGTCGAGGCGGTTCAGGCGCGGGCATTTGATGACTTCGCCCTGACGGTGACGCGGGCCCAGGCGGCAGCGGCGCTGCGTGAAAAGCTTCGGCTGCGAGCGGGGTTCGACATCGCGATCGATCTGGATGACCCAGACGACGACGCCTGACTCTGCGCCGATGCATTCGGCGAGCCTCGCTCGTCATCTCGCGTGCGGTCTGATTCCCTTTGTCGCTGTTCCTGGTCCGGCCGGGTGGCGGCCGGAGGCGTCACGGTCTGACGGCTGGGGTGGGGCTTCAGTTTTTGCCGCGGCCGGTGAGCAGGTCGCGGGCCCGGTCGACGAGTCCGGCTCCGGGGCCCAGCAGCTTGTTCCCGGGAGGGGTGCCCGGGGCGGAGGGGTGCGGGCGTGTGGGGGCCGTCTTCTTCGCGGTGCGGATTTTGTCGCCCAGCTCGTTGAGTGCCTCGGATGTGCAGGCCGCGGCGAGCAGGGGGAACAGCCGGCTCTCTTCATCACGCACGTGCGCGCTCACTTCGAACTTCAGCTTCGCCACCAGGTCGTCGAACTGCGGGTCGTCCGCGTCGAGGCCTTCGAGGTCTTTGAGGTGCTGTTCCACCTCGGCGTGGTCGGAGAGTTCCTTGTCCGCGATTTTGTCGCCGCCGTCGACGTGCTCGCGCACGGCCGGGTAGAGGTGCATTTCCTCGGCGACGGAGTGGCGGACCAGCTCGATGGTCAGCTCATCGACCAGCCTCCGGCGCTGCGGGTCGCCGACCGGCTGGCCCTCGATCTTCTCGAACAGTTCGTCGACCTCACGGTGGTCGGTGGTGAGTTCCGCGATCACATTTCCGCCGTGTCCCATAGGGGCAATCCCTCCGCTTGCGTGGTCTTCACCGTTCCACAGCGGGTACCCGGGCGCCTTTTCAACACGCGCAGCGGCTCGCCTGGGCCAGGCGGCAAGCGCCCCGTCATGCCCGCCGCGCTTGTTTTACCGGCAGGCCGGGTGATTCGAGAGATGACGACGCCGGGCCAGGTTGCTCAAGCAGCGGCCTCTTGATCTCGCAGGAGTACGTCGCGCTCCGGTGCGGCACGAGGATCGCCGCGGGATGCTGCTCGGCGTCAGTGACCGCTCTCCACAGCCCGGACATGGAGGTCCGCCCGGGGTGTCGCTCAGGTGGTGGCTTCCAGTTCTTCGAGCCGGTGACGGGTGGCAGGGTCGCTGCTGTGCCGTTTCAGCAGTTCGAGTGTCTTCGTCACGTACGCCTTCTGGGCCTCTGCCTGGGGCGTGCCCGCCAGTTGAGTCCAGGCGTTCCACTCTGCCGTGGCCACATGGTCCAAGGGGTCGGGCTTGAGGTTCATGTTGTCGCCGGATGTGGCCTGCTTGTAGCAGGCGTAGAGATACAGCCCCTCTTCCGGGCTCGGTTGGAGAGGGCCATCGTGCGGCAGCTCCTGAATGATTTCTACTGCCCTGTTGAACTGTTCCTGCGAAACCCCGGACACCGTGAGCACCTCTTGTCGATCACCTGATGGTTCATCCTCATGGCCAGAGCGGGGCCAGAGCGCGGAGCTCCTCGACGAGAATCAGGGCGGGGCCGCACTCCCCGAGGACGTCCCTCAAGGTCCGTCCACTCGTCTCGATGGGAGTGTCATCGCCTCTCCCATGCCCAGACACTTTGCGCCTGCCTCAATGATGCGGCGTTCACGGTTGCCCTGGAGCCTGTTCGTCTGCGCGCTTGCGTCTGCGTGGCGGGGTCGTTGCGTGGGTGGCACGCTGAGGATTGAACCTGCAGGAGGCCGGCCGGGTACATGGCCTCCGCGCGGTGTTCGCGCCCGGTCGTATCTTCCCCCAAGGTGCGACCGGGCTACTCCGCCCGGGCGGTTGTCGTGCCCGCCGCTCCGGCGTGCGGCGTGGTGTGTGGGGCCTCCTGGCCGGGCAGGTCGGAGGCCCCACAGGACGCGCCTTCCGTGGCTATGGACAGCAGGCACGCGTCGCCCGGGCAACAGGTCCGGACCGCTGCGAGTCACGGGGCCCGCCGCCGGATTCACCCCAGTGGCGGTGCCGGTGATCAGGCCGTGCCATCGCCCGTTCCCCGGCCCCGGGCCACCCGCTCGCAGCGCGCTGGGTGGAAAGGCAGGGCGGTTGCAAGTTCCGGGGGCGTGCGGCTGGTCGGGTTGTGACCGGTTGGGGTGCATAACAGGGCAGGTACGGGCTTCGTGATCATTGTGGTGTCTAAGCCCGATGATCATGAGGTGGCCCGTGCCTGCCGCTGTATCTTCTCCCATTCCCGCCGTGCTGGTGAAGCTGGGGCCGCTGGATGCCGGTCGGATCGCTGACCTGCGCCTCTACTTCGACTCGGTGCCCGACCCGCGCTCCCGGCGGGGCCGGTGGTACTCGCTGACCGTGATCCTGCTGGTGTGTGCCTGCGCGGTCGTCTCGGGAGCGAGGAGCATCGACGAACTCGCCGAGTGGGGCCATCGTGCCCCGAACGCTCTGCTGACAGTGATCGGGATCCGGCGCCATCTTCTGGGATGGCGGCGCGCTCCGTCGCCTGCCACGATCGGCCGTGTGCTGGGGGCTGTTGACGGGGATGCCCTGGACCGGGCGGTGGGCGCCTACCTGGCCGACCGGCACCGCGCCGCCACCGAGCCCACCCAGACACCGTCGCCCTCCGCGTCTGGGCGGCCGCGCGTGATCGCTGTCGACGGCAAAGCACTCAAGGGATCAGCCCGTCTCACTGCGACGCACCGGCATCTGCTCTCCGCGGTCACGCACGGCACCGTCGTGACCCTCGCTCAGGTGGAGGTCGGCGCGAAGACGAACGAAACCACGCACTTCCAACCGCTCCTGGCACCGCTGGACCTGGCCGGCGTCGTTGTCACCTTCGACGCCCTGCACTCGGTCAAGGCGAACGTCTCCTGGCTGGTCGAGACCAAGAAGGCCCACTACATCGCCGTGATCAAGACCAACCAGCCGACCGCTCACAGCCAGCTCGCGGCCCTGCCGTGGCGGGACATCGCCGTCCAGCACACAGCCTCCGGGACCGGGCGCGGCAGGCGCGAGTCCCGCTCGATCAAGACCTGCGCCGTCGCGGACGAACTCGGCGGGATCGCCTTTCCCCACGCCCGCCTGGCCATCCGCGTCCACCGCCGCCGCAAGCAGACCGGCCAGCGCGAGACCCGTGAGAGTGTCTACGCCGTCACCAGCCTCGACGCCCATCAGGCCGGCCCGGCCTACCTGGCCGCCGCGATCCGCGGGCACTGGGGAGTGGAGAACTCCTCGCACTACATCAGGGATGTCACCTTCGCTGAGGACGCCTCCACCGTCCACGCCGGAACCGCACCGCGGGCCATGGCGACCCTCCGCAACCTCGCCATCGGCGTGCTGAAAATCCTCGGAGCCGACAACATCGCCAAAACCACCCGGGCGATCCGCGACGAACCCCAACGAGCACTCCCCATCCTGGGCATCACCAACAATCCAGACACCTACGAAACTTGATCAAGCCCTGCCCCGAACGGCGGCACCACCTTCCGGATCTTGAATGTGGGTGTCGAAAGTGCTGCCGGGATTTCTCTTGAGTAGGTCGCCACCTCGATGTCCGTTTCCCGCCAGCAGTCCTCGAGCCGCAGTGCCAACGTATGAACAGGCTCCGCGAGTTCTCGCTGGAGAATGCCTCCGTCCGTAATTCCTGCATGTGGAGTAAAGAATGCACGTGGCTATTGAGCCGAGAGTAATGTATTTCGGGACACCGGTTGTGATGATTAGCACTCAAAATGAGGACGGGTCGCCGAATTTGGCTCCGATGTCATCCGTATGGTGGGTCGGCCAATCCTGCATGCTGGGACTTGATGAAACATCCAAGACAACTCAGAATCTTGTCCGGACCAAAGAGTGCGTGATCAATCTTGTACCTTCGAGCTTGGTCGATGCAGTCGACCGTTTGGCACTTGTTACTGGGACTCTTAATGTTCCGCAGCACAAGCTGCGGAAGGGTTATAGATGTGAGCCGGATAAATTCGGCGCAGCGGGACTCACTGTCATTTCTTCTGATGAAGTGGAACCACCGCGCGTGGCTGAGTGTCCAATCCAGCTCGAGGCTTCCATCGATCGCATTCACCCCTTTGGCGAGGCTGATTCCGGGCTGTTGGCCTTCGATGCGCGAGTAGTGCGAGCCCATGTACAAGAGGAGCTACTTGTTCCTGATCGTCGGAACCATGTGGACGCTGACAAATGGGATCCACTGATCATGAAATTCTGCGAATACTATGGACGTGGTGAAAACCTGCAACCCTCGTCCCTCGCGCGTGGTTGGGGCATGCCTCAGAGGTTGTCCCTACTTCCATAGTTCCCTAAAGGGGAGTGCGAATTTCAGCCTGTTCACCCTAAAGTATGGAGCGGATCATTAGGTCTCGAACAGATAAAGGTAGACTTGATCGGCCGTATTATGCGGCGATACTGACCACCCGTCTTTCGGGTCGAGATACCAGCGGGTACATTGAGGCGGAGAGGAGGATGATTTCTCTTGCGGAACAAATACCCGGTTATATAAGCCGCGAAACGACACGGAGCTCGGACGGGCGCGACCAGACGATTGTTTACTATGAGGACGAAAGAGCGATCCGGATGTGGCGCGATAATCTCGAACACCGCCGAGTCCAGCGCCTTGGTCGTGACGTGTGGTACGACTCATACGAGGTGCGCATAGCTCGCGTTGAGCGCGCCTATGGTTGGGTGGCGGGAAAGAATAACGCCGGAGATATTCCTGGCTGAACAAAAAGCTGGAGGGCCAAGGGATGAACGAGCGGGGCGCGTTGCGGGGTCTGCGGGTCTTGATATGGGCGGCGATCGCGGTGGAGGTGCCAGTGAGCCTTTTCCATCTTGATCAGGCGGCGAGTTCGAGGGCTACGACGGCTCGGACGACGGCTGTGATCCGGGTGGTGCTGCAGCGGAGCTTCCGCAGGAGCCGCCAGGACTTGAGGATCGCCATGGCGCGTTCACCGAGGCTGCGGATCTTCGCGTGGTCCCGGTTGTGACGTCGGCGCCAGCCGCGCAGGTGCTTGCCACGGATCGGGACTCGGATCGCAGGGCCTGATCCCTGATATGCCTTGTCGGCCCAGCACTTGATGTTGTCTGCGGCGAGGGCGCCGGGGAATGCCAGGGGCCCGCGCCGCGGTCAGGTCGTGTGTGGCTCCGGGCAGTGCGTCCGAGACCCAGATCAGGCGTCCGGCGGGATCGGCGAGGACCTGCACGTTCATCCCGTGGTGCTTCTTCTTCCCGGAGTAGTACGGCCGGTCTGCGGCGATGCGGTCGATCGGCAGCACGGTGCCGTCGAGGATCACGTACGCCTTCTTCCGGACAGTTGGCATGGCCTGTTCCAGCGTGGGCGCAAAGGCCGCCAGGAGGTCGACGGCCTCGCGTATGTAGCGGTAGGCCGTGGCGATCCCGATGCGGAAACCTGCTGCGAGGCGGGCGTAGGTGTCGCCGCAGCGCAGGTGGGCCAGGACGAGCATTGCCTGTCGGCCGCAGGTCAGGCGACGCCACCGGGAGCCGATCCGACGGCGATGACCTGCGAGGAGAGCGGAGAGGTGTTGCAGGGTGCGGCTGGACAGATCGATACCGGACGGGTAGACAAGCACGCGAAAGCTCCTGGCGAACTGGTGATCTTGGTCGTGAACCCGTCTACCAGGAGCTTTCTTCATGCCCCCTGCCGGGGCCACCGGTCCAACCACCCCTCAGGTTGGAAACAGCTCATTGCTGCTCAGCCGTACGACGACACCGGCCGCCCCGCCCCGGCCTTTGACCGGGTGCCGCCGCAGGATCTCGATGCTGAGCAGTGCGTGGTCGGGGCGATGCTGCTGTCGAAGGACGCGATCGGTGAGGTCATCGAGATCGTCACCGGCGCGGACTTCTACCGGCCTGCTCACGAGACGGTCTTCACCGCCGTCCTGGGTCTCTACGGGCGCGGAGAGCCGGCCGACCCGATCACGGTGGCCGCCGAGCTGGCCCGCCGCGGCGACCTGTCGCGTATCGGCGGCCCGAGCTACCTTCACGCCCTGGCCCAGGCTGTGCCCACCGCCGGAAACGCCGCGTACTACGCGGACATCGTCCGCGACCGGGCCCGCCTGCGCCGGCTGGCCGAAGCGGGCACCGCCATCGCGAACCTCGGCTACAGCGACGGCGACCCAGACGAACTCACCGACACTGCCGGCGCCCTCTTCAACGCCGCTGTGGCCATCGACGAATCCAGTGCCAGCTTCCGCCCCCGCGAGCGCTCCGCCCACCTCATGGACCGTCTCGAGGCCCGCAGCCGCGGCGAGATCACCAAAGGCGTGCCCACCGGCTTCACCGATCTGGACCGCCTCACCAACGGCCTCCACGGCGGCCAGGTCATCGTGATCGCAGCCCGCCCCGCCATGGGCAAATCCACCCTCGCCGTGGACTTCCTGCGCTCCGCCACCATCAAGCACGGCCTGACCGGCGCCCTGTTCAGCCTCGAAATGAGCGGCGACGAAGTCCACGAGCGCATCGTGTCCGCCGACGCCAAAGTCGCCTACCACCACCTGCGCAGCGGCAACCTCACCGAAGACGACTGGATCCGCATCGGCCACAGCGCCCAGCGCCTGGAAACCGCCGACCTGCACATCTTCGAAGACGCCTCCCTGACCGTCCTGCAGATCAAGGCCCACTGCCGCCGCCTCCAGCAGCGCGGCGGCCTGGACATCATCGTCGTGGACTACCTCCAGCTCATGCAGTCCAGCGGCCGCAAAGCCGAGAACCGACAGGTCGAAGTCTCCGAGATGAGCCGCCAGTTCAAACTCCTCGCCAAGGAACTCAACGTGCCCGTCGTGGTCCTCTCCCAGCTCAACCGCGGCCCCGAGCAGCGCCAGGACAAAAAACCGGCGATCTCCGACCTGCGGGAATCCGGCGCCATCGAACAAGACGCCGACATCGTGATCCTCCTGCACCGCGAAGACGCCTACGAGAAAGAGTCACCACGCGCGGGCGAAGCCGACCTGATCATCGGAAAACACCGGGGCGGGCCCACGTCAACGATCACCGTCGCCGCGCAACTCCACTACAGCCGGTTCGTCGACATGGCACACACCTGACCCACCCCACTGTGGGGTCTCAAATCCCGCTTCATAATCTCAGCGCATTCTGCATATCGGCCGCGCTGCACAGAGACACGCAGGTCAGCGGCTCCGGTCCGGGGCCGCTGACCGAGGAAATGCAGCAACTGCTGAGACTGGGCGCGGTCGGTGAGACTGTGCAGCGGCGAGACAGTCCAGGTCAGAGCGGCGGCGCATGCAGCGAGCCGCGAGAACCTACACCCACCACGACCAGCAGCCGCCTCAAGCCACCTGAAGGCGGCTCTCGCTGACGATCTACCAGCCCAGCGTCCATCCGGTCATCCGGGGTGGAGATCGGCGCTCAGCGCCCCACACAGACGATCACCGACAGGAGCACCCGAGTGGGCATCATCGGAGACAGCCTCGACAAGGCCGCAGCCAACGTCTTCACCCGCCCCATCCCGAAAACAGCCGGCGCGCAGATCCGGTTCCTCGTGAAGCACGAGAAAGGCTCCACCCGCACGGTCGCCCGCCGCCTGGGCATCTCCCAGCGCACCGTGGAGCGCTACCTCACCGGCCAGATCAAGAAGCCCCGCCCCGACCTCGCCGCCAAGCTCGCCGCTGAAGTCCGCAAGAACTGGCAGCCGGTGGTCCGCCAGCGCGCCCGCAAGCAAGCGGCGACCGCGACCGGCATCACGATCGAGACCCGGGCCCGATTCGGGTTCACCGCAGCGCCCGGAACGACGGACGACGGACGCCTCCGGCTGATTACCCAGCACCTCCCGCCCGTTTATGCCGACCGGCTCTTTCGAGCGAAAGACACCGGATCCAGTGAACAGGACATGCAGAACATCATTGCCGAAGGGCTGCAAGAGGTCTATTTCAAAGACCATGGCCGACGCGCGAATGATCTGCTCGTTGAATTCACCGACATCGATTACCTCGAAACCGACTATTCCTGACCGCGGCCTACCGGCTACCGCCCCAGCGCCCCACCCTGCGACAATCGAGGCCGAGCGGCCTCACCACCATCCAGGAGACCTTGATGTCTGACGACTCCCTCGCCCACGGCGAGCTGGACGCGCTCACCCGCCGAACCGAGGCCGTCGAGGACCGCGTCGAATCCCTTCAGGTCCAGACCGGCGGGAATTTCGCCGCCGTCATCGAGGGCCAGGCCGCGCTGCGCCGCGAGGTCCGTGACGGGTTCACCGCGGTGAACACCCGCCTGGACGTTCTGAGCGGACGCTTCGACCGCATGGATCGGCACATGGACGGCCTGAGCCAGCAGGTCGACAGCTTCATCACCGAGCAGCGCAACGTGAACGCGACGCTGGTTGAGTTGCTGTCCGGCCTGGTCGGCAAGGACACCACCCAGGACTGAACCGCGGTGTGAAGAGGAGGGCCGCTGCGTCTGCAGCGGCCCTGCCTCGTCTCTGCCTGAATTGACGCTGCTTCGCAGCGGAGCTCTGCCAGTACGACGCAGGGTGGGGAAGCGCCGGTATCGGCGGCCCGTCGTGCGGCCGGCCAGGAGAGAGGTGGTGGGCCTGACGCTGTTGCCCGAACACCGCCGTGCACACGGCGCGGTGTACGACGGCCTGCCTGAACTGCGGTGGCATCGACACGGAACCGGGTGGGGTGTTCTCGCAGGTCAGAACCGCCACCCGGCACCGCACCCCCACCGCCAACCACCCCGTTTCGTCCGTCATGCACCGCCACCCCGCGACGGTGGGATGGCGGTGGACAGTCGGTGCAAAACGGTCAGGGTGGCGGTCACGTGACGGACAGAACAGGCGAGGGTGACAGACGGTGCGAAGGGCCATGTCGAACCGCACCTCTCGCACAGGTGCGGCGGCTGAAATCGCCTTCTTGCCACGCATCCCCTTGATCCGGACTCTGTGTTCCAACACGGACAAGACCCTCAGGGGGATGCATGGCCCACGTCACCGCATCACGATCCGACCGACTCAACACATACACAGGGCGCGCCCTCCTGTGGTGGGCGACCACACTGGAACGCACCGTCGCCGGCAAGGCATCGCGTGAAGCCCACAAGCGGCGCCGCGACCAGCTGATCCGAGCAGCCAACGCACGCGGGGCGACGCTGGATGACATCGTCACCAAGACGAAGCTCCGACCGAACACCGTCCGCGCCATCCTCCGTAAAGAGCCCACTGTCGAATAAGCCGCACTTCGCGCACAGGGATCGGCCATCGGCCACGCCGGTCATCGGTCACCTGGATCGGTCATCGGCCACACGGTTTCCGTCGCCGTGGCGGTGGCCGAATCGGTTGGGCAAGCCGTCCCGGCGCTGGGCAAACCTCCCCTGGGCAAGCCTTCCATCGTGTGGACCGCGGTGGGTGCCGTGGCCGGTTCCGGCGTTGGCGCCCCCGGGTGGAATCCAATCGGCATCCGGGCGGGGGCTTGCCCGTCCTCTGCGAAGGGCAAGAGCGGCTGAACCTGCCATGGCCGGTTGTGTAATTGGTGGCTTGACCGGTTGCCCAGTTGTGGTTGTGCAACGGGTGGTTCTACCGGTTGCGCAACGAGTTGCCGGGCGCCAACTGCGGCTGCTGCTTTGTGGCAGGTCAGTGAGTGTGGGTCAGTGCCTGTGCGCGGCGACATCTCTTCCCTGTGAAGGGAAGAGATGGTTTTTCTGTCTCCTGGCGGGGCGGTGCGGTCGTGCTGACGGGGTTGCACCCAAGGGCGTCTGCAGGGGTGGCTGGAGGATTGCGCCCAAAGTTGCACTGGAGGTACCGCCGCAGGTGTGAACCCCCCATTACGGATCTTGCTCGTTTGTGCAGGTGAGACCTCGTGGGCAAGCCGTTTCTTGACGCCGACACCTCTACTCACGCGATAGCCGTGGGAGAGAGCTGGATGTTGGGTCGGCACCTTGGTGCCGTCAGTCGGTGAGCCTGAAGTGGTCGTTCATGAGGTTGTCGCAGATCCGGGCGAGATCCGACAGCCGGGCGACGGCGGAGTGGAGGCCTCGGGTCGGTTCGCTGCTCAGCAGGGCGCGGGCGTTGTTGTACTGCACCTGTGCCCGGTTCCATTCCAGGCTGCCGTGGTCCATTGTGTCGAGCGCCGGACGGAGCTCCGACAGGAGAAGGGCGATGTGGCCGGTCAGGAGGCTGGTCAAGGTCTCCACCGTGTCTGGCCGGGGAACCGGGTTGCAGTCGAGCGCCTGTAACGCGCGCTCTACGGTGTCCGCCATCAGCGCCGTATTCAGCGGTGCGGTATCGCTGGACTGCTGACGGGGCTGAGGAGTGACGTTCATGGGCGTGCCCTCTCCGGCTGCAAAGTCGATGACCTAGGCCACTTCAGGAGGTGTGCGGATCATGATTCACCGAGCAGACCGGCGAACGGGACATCAGCCCACACTTATGTAAGCAGCTCGCTGCACGGACGAGACGTCAAATCCTCGATGGTGCCCAGTGGAGGGCGTGAAATGGCCAAATCACCGGCGGTTATCGTCACAGCGGCCGAGCTGGTGCAGGGTTGTCACCGGACTCGCCTGACGTGCCCAGTGGGGCCGGGTTCGTAATCGCTTCGGGGGCGGTCGACGGTCTCCCGGCGCCCGGCGCCCTCGCGGGTGTGTACGTAGTCGCTGGCGTGCACGTCACTGCGCGCCAGATGGCCGATGATCAGACCCACCAGGCCCAGGGCGGCGACAACGAGGAAAGCTCCGAAGCCGCCGAAGTAGCCGGCTAATCCGGGTGTCAGGGCGGTCAGGAGCCCCACCACAGTTGTCTTCATCGTTCATTTGAGAATCTGCATCTTCTTGTCACTGCGTTCGTCACGGCATGGGCACTGTGATCGAGCTGGGCTGATGCCATTCTGGTGCAGAAATCCGGTGTCACGTCGTGACGTTTATTGGTGACAGCGGAGCGCAGATTCCCAGGACCCTGGTAGAGGTGGTAGCGATCTGCTCGGGATGCTACACAGTGCATCATCGGACATGATGATGCGAATCCACAGTGATGATGCGCGAGTCTCACTCTAGCGCAACCGCATGTGATCGTGATGGTTTTTGGGTAGACTCTTCCATGCACCGATCACCTCGCGCAGAGGTGAGAGGGTGTCAGGGGTGAATGGAGCGAAGCGGAGTTCGAGCCCCGGACACCCGGGGGCCGGCACCGGTTCGGATGACGTCTCGTCACCGCCTGGGGGTGGCTTGTTCTTCGGGATCCTACACAGGCCTGCACGGATGCACCCACCCTGTCCTGTAGCCAGCCATTCCGGCGAAGCCGGAACAGGCAGGAGAGCGAAGCGAACCTGCCCGCCGTTCAGGAATTTAAGCGAAGCGTAATTCCCATTCCTGGCGAAGCCAGGAATAAAAGGTGCGAAGCACCTTTCACGAATTGCGAAGCAATTCGTTTCGCTTGCACATCGCGCAGCGATGTGATAC